>JBPCJI010000035.1:0-3963 GCA_051005475.1 Thermoleophilaceae bacterium | reverse complement strand
CCGTAGCCGGTACCGAGGTCGTAGGGCTCGTCCTGCCCGTGGTTGTAGGTCAGCTCCAGGCGCGCGCCGTCACCCGGCAGCCCCATGAAGACGTTGGTGGCCTCGTCACCGATCGGCATCCGCGACTGCTCCTCGAAGCCGAGCTTCTCGTAGAAGGCCACCGATCGGTCGATGTCGGTGATCCGGTAACAGGTGTGGATTAGCTCGCTCACGTAGAGCAAGATAGCCTCCGCCGATGAATCCCGCCGCCCTCCGCAACCGGCTCGTGATGGCCACGAGCCTCTGGCGCGAGACCACCGACGAGCCCCTCCCCCGGATGCCGCCGGGGGACCCGCTCGAGCAGCTCGAGGGGTTCGGGTTGAAGGTGGTCGAGCTGCTCTTCGCCGAGGCCACCCCGGAGACCGCCCGTCGAGTGGCCGAGAAGACCTGGGACATCGTGCACGATCGCCCGGATGACGACGTGGTGAAGCAGCGGGTGGTGAAGGGGCACGAGGGGCTGGCCCGCCTCGCTTCGGGGGGAGCTTCCTGACCGGCGGGCTACGGGTTGAGCGCCGGCTCGTGCGCGGCCACGAAGTCGAGCACGGTCGCGTTGAACTCCTGCGCCCGTTCGAGCTGCATCCCGTGGGGCGCCCGCTCGATCACGCTGAGCTTCGCCCCCGGGATCAGCTCGGCGACCTCGACTGACTTCCACACCGGTATGAGGATGTCGTGCTCGGCGCCGATCACGTGCACCGGCATCGTGAGCGAGCCGAGTCGGCCCCTCGCCTCGTGGCGGCCGCTTGCGGCGAGCTGGCGCCCGAATGCCTCGGGCGATTGGGGATTGGGGTTCTGGAGCATCATCCTGCGGACGAAGTCCACCGCGCCCTCGGTCTCGAAGAAGCCCTCCGAGAGCGTGAGCAGCAGCAGCTCGTCGATCCGCTCCTCGCGCGTGAGCTTCATCACCCGCGTGCCCCAGTGGCCGGCCAGCGCGCGGGCGTACGCGCCGCCGCTCGCGAAGGTCACTGCGAGCGACAGGGTACGTACGCGCTCGGGCACCGCGAACGCGATCTCCTGTGCGATCGCGCCGCCCATCGACACCCCCAGCAGGTGAAAGCTCTCCAGCGAGAGCGCGTCCGCCACCGCGAGCGCGTCCCGCGCCAGGTCGGCGATCTCGTACTCACCCTCCACCTCCGAGGACTGCCCGACGTCCCTGTTGTCGAAGACGACCATGCGGTGCCGCTGGGAGAACTCCGGCACCTGGAGCGTCCACGCGAGCGTGTCCGCGGCGAGGCCCATGACGCACAGCAGAGGCTCACCGCAGCCATGCTCCTCGTAGTAGAGGGTGCGCCCGTCGAGGTCGATGGTGGCCACTGACGGCGAGCCTACCGACGACGAGGCGAGCAAGGCGCCGGCAGCCGCGTTCATCCAAACGCAAGACGGCCGCCGAACTATGTGCACATGGCCCTCCTGATCCTCTTCGCCGTCGTGGCCGGCGCGGGCACCGCAATCACGCCGTGCGTTCTACCCGTGCTGCCCGCGCTGCTCTCCGCGAGCGCCGCGGGCGGTCGCCGCCGGCCGCTCGGAATCGTCCTGGGCCTCGTGATCACCCACACGATCGCGATCGTCGCGCTGGCCACGATCATCGACGGGGTGGGCCTGGCCGACGATGCCGTGCGCACGATCGCCGTCGCGGTGCTGGCCATCTTCGGGGTCGCGCTGCTGTGGCCCGCGCTGGGCGACCGGATCGAGCGGCCGCTCTCACGCCTGGCCCGCTTCGGCCCGAAGAGCTCGGGCGATGGCTTCTGGTCGGGTCTTGTCGTGGGTGGTGCGCTCGGGTCCGTGTACGCGCCGTGCGCCGGCCCGATTCTCGCCGCCGTGGTGTCGGTGGGCGCCACGCAGGGGACCTCCGGCGAGATCGTGGCGGTGGCGCTCGGGTACGGGCTGGGCTCGGGCGTGGTGCTGCTGCTGATCGCCTCGGGCAGCCGGCGCGTCGTGGAGCGGATCCGCCGCCTCGGCCGCGGGCCCTCGCTGCAGCGCGCGATGGGTGTCGTGATGGTGCTCACCGCGGTCGCGATGGGCGCCCAGCTGGACGTGCGCTTCCAGACGGCGCTGGCCAACGACTTCCCGGACTTCATCACCAACCCCACGCGCCCGCTCGAGCGCTCGGATGCGGTCGAGAGCAGGCTGGCCGATCTGCGCGGGCGGCCGCGCTTTCGCTCCGCGGAGCCCGCCGGGGGGTCATCGGCGCTGCCGCGGGGCAAGGCGGCGCCCGCGGCGGCCTACGAGGATCTCGGCCAGGCACCCGAGTTCACCGACAACGAGCGCTGGTTCAACACCACGGCGGGTCGCCCGCTCTCGCTTCGCTCGCTCCGCGGCCGCGTCGTGCTCGTGGACTTCTGGACCTACACGTGCATCAACTGCCTGCGCACCTTTCCGGCGATCAGGGCGTGGGATGAGCGGTATCGCGCCAAGGGCCTCACGATCGTCGGGGTGCACACGCCCGAGTTCGCCTTCGAGCGCAAGGCAGGCAACGTCGAGCGGGCGATCGCGCAGAACGAGCTGCGCTACCCCGTGGCCCAGGACAACGCCTACGGCACCTGGAACGCCTGGGGCAACCGCTACTGGCCCGCCAAGTACCTGATCGACGCGCGCGGCCGCGTGCGCTACACCCACTTCGGCGAGGGCGACTACGACCAGACCGAGAAGGCCATCCGGGCCCTGCTGGCGGAGGCAGGCCGGGGGAGGGGGCTCGGCAGGCCCACCGACGCGCGCACCGAGACCGCGGACGCGGGGGCGGTGACGCCCGAGACCTACCTCGGCTCGATGCGGGCGCAGGCCTTCCTTCCGGCACCTCCCACCGACGGCACCCGCCGTTACCCGGGCGCACCGGAGCTGCCACCGAGCCACTTCGCCCTGAAGGGCACCTGGCGTACCTCGCCCGAGGACTCGACGGCGGTCCGCGGGGCCTCGCTGGATGCCCGCTTCACGGCGAGGAAGGTCTTTCTCGTGATGAGCTCGAAGGGCCGTCGTCCGCGAAGGGTCCGGGTGATGATCGACGGGCGGCCGGTGGGTCCGGGCGAGGCGGGAGAGGACGTCAGGCGCGGCGCCGCGACCGTGAGAGACGATCGCCTCTACCGGCTGGTCAGCCTGCCGCAGGCCGGCGAGCACCGCCTGACGCTCCGCTTCGAAGAGGGTGTCACGGGCTATGCCTTCACCTTCGGATAGCCCCATCCGCGGACCTGACAAGCTTCGAGCGCCGCATGACCGACGATCTCTCCCCGAAGAACCGCATCCGCATCGAGGTGGACCGCGGGCTCTGCATCGGGTCGGGCGACTGCGTCGACTCCGCCCCAGAGGTCTTCGAGCTCGACGTCGAGGACAAGGCCCGCGTGATCGACCCCGACGGCGCCCCGACGGACGAGGTGATCGAGGCGGCGGGAAACTGCCCCGTCACCGCGATCTTCGTCTATGGGGAGGACGGCGAGATCTACCCGTAGGCGGCTAGCGCCTTGCGCGGCGCAGGAGTACCAGCAGGAGCGCGGCGAGGGCCACCGCCGGGATCAGCGAGCGCGGGTCGAAGCCGCCGCCCTCCTCGGTGAGACCCCCGACGGGCATGGCGAACTCCTCCGCGGCCAGCACGTCGTGGGGCTCCTGGATGCCGGTGGGGTCGGGGGGGATGTCCCCCGCGGAGCGGGCCGGCACGGCGAACTCCTCCGCGGCCAGCACGTCGTGGGGCTCGTCGGCGCCGGTGGGATCTTTGGGCAGTCGTGTCTCGGAGGGATCGTCCATGCGCCTGATAGTGGCAAACGCGGCGGCGTGGCCGCTGCCCCGCTAACGTAGGCGACCGTGGACGAGAAGACCCGCACCGAGGCGGAGGCGGCGGCGTTTCGGCGTCTGACCGAGCACCTCAGGCAGCGCACGGACGTGCAGAACCTCGATTTGATGGACCTGGCCGGCTTCTGCCGCAACTGCCTCTCGCGCTGG
>JBPCJI010000034.1:0-17453 GCA_051005475.1 Thermoleophilaceae bacterium | reverse complement strand
GGGCTCACGGCACTCGGCCTGCTGGCCGGGATGCTCGCCTACGTGGGCGCGGACGCGTGGCTGAGCCGCGACGAGGGTGCGCGGAGGGTGCGCCGCTCCGGACACGCGGCGGCGGCCGGAGCCAAGGTGGAGATGCGGCCCGGCCAGGCGGAGGTGGCACGCGGCGAGTCGATCGCGGTCGGTCTGTTCATCGACGGCGTGCCGGAGTCGATCGCGCTCGGCCTGACGATCGCGGGCGAGGAGATCGGCCTTGCGCTGCTCGTGGGGATCCTGGTCGGCAACGTGGTGGAGGCCTATGGGGCGGCTCAGCCGATCGCCATGGGCCGTTCGGGCCGCTTTGCCGTCGCATTGCTCGGCGCCATCGGGCTCGCGCTCGCGCTCGCCACGGTCGTCGGTGGGACCGTTCTCGCGGACGCGAGCAGCGAGCTGGTCGGCACCGCACAGGCGATCGCCGCCGGCGCCGTGCTGGCGGTGGTCTCGATCGCGATCATCCCGCACGCCTTCTCGCAGGTGAGCAGGTGGACGGCCTGCGCGACCGTGGTCGGCTTCGTCGGCGGGTACCTGCTGAGTTGATCAGTTGGCGCGCCGGCGGGTTTCTCCCGCAGGCGCAGCGGATACGGTCACCCCGGCAGGTCCTTCGACAGAATTGGAGCGCCGGTGGCCGCCCTGACCGATATGCAGGAAGAGCTGTGCGAGAAGTCCCGCTGGGACTTCTCAGACCTCCGGGCGTTGTTTGTCAACTGCACCCTGAAGCGCTCGCCCGAGCCGTCGCACACCCAGGGCCTGGCCGATGGCTCGATCGGCATCATGGAGCGGGCGGGAGTCTCGGTCGAGGTCGTCCGGGCCGTGGACCACGCCATCGCGACCGGCGTGTACCCGGACATGACCGAGCACCGGTGGGAGCGCGACGACTGGCCCTCGATCTCCGAGAAGGTGATGGCCGCCGACATACTCGTCCTGCTCTCGCCGATCTGGCTCGGCGAGAAGTCCTCGATCTGCACACAGGTGATCGAGCGGCTCTATGGCAACAGCAGCCTGCTCAACGAGCACGGCCAGTATGCGTACTACGGTCGCGTCGGGGGCTGCATCATCACCGGCAACGAGGATGGCGCAAAGCACTGCGCCATGAACATCCTGTACTCGCTCCAGCACCTCGGCTTCGTGATCCCGCCGCAGGCCGACTCGGCATGGATGGGCGAGGCGGGCCCCGGCCCCAGCTATCTCGATCCCGGCTCAGGCGGGCCCGAGAACGACTTCACGAATCGCAACACGACCTTCCTCACGTGGAACCTGCTCCACCTCGCGCGGATGCTCAAGGACGCCGGCGGCATCCCCCCGCACGGAAACCAGCGCTCGGAGTGGGACGCGGGCGCTCGGTTTGACTACGAGAACCCCGAGCACCGGAGCTAGGCGGGCCGGCGTCCGTGCGCGCCAGGCCCAGCCGCTCGTCAACCGAGACCACGGTGACCGGCTGACGCGCGCCGTCCGCTGAGCAGGGCGGCGCCGATCGCCCCGCCGAGGTCCCCCAGCGAGGCCACGGAGACGGCCGGCGGGCGGTCGGAGACGAACAGGTGGGGACCCATCGCCCGCTCGATCCGCTCCACGTAGGGTGCGCCGAGGCGGGTGCCGAGGCCGCCGCCGATCACAACGGCTTCGATGTCGAGCAGGTTCACGGCCGAGGCGATGCCGGCGCCCAGCGCCAGGATCGCGCGCTCGATCAGCTCGACCGCCATCGGGTCCTCGCGCTCGAGGGCGCGAGCCCAGATGCCGCTCTGAAGCCGCGTGCGTCCGCGTTTCTCCATGATCCGGAACAGGTCGGTGGGCTCGCCACGGGCCACGAGCTCTCGGGCCCGGGCCTCCATCGCCGCCCGGCCGGCGTAGGCCTCCATGCAGCCGTGGCGTCCGCACGGGCATCGGGCGCCACCTCGCCTGATGACCATGTGCCCGATCTCCCCGGCCGCTCCCCGTCCGAGCCACGGGCTGCGGTCGAGCACGAGCCCGCCCCCGACGCCGGTGCCCCAGAATACCCCGAGCAGCGAGGAGAAGTCGCGGCCGGCGCCGAGGGCGAACTCGGCCTCGATCCCGACCTGGACGTCGTTGCCCAGGAAGACCTTCGTCCCCAGGGCCGCCTCGAGCGTGGGGCCGAGCGGGAACGGTCCATCCCAGTCGGGCAGGTTGCCCGCTCGCTGGACGATGCCCGCAGTCGCGTCGACCGCGCCCGGCGAGCCCACGCCCGCCCCCACGAGCGAGTCGGTCTCCACGCCGGCCTCCTCGGCTGCCTCACGCACGGCCTCCGCGATCTCGGCGGTCACGAGCTCCGGGCCGCCTGTGGTCGGGGTCGGCCGGCGGGCCTGGCCCAGCACCCGCTCCTCGCCGTCGAGGATCACCGCCTGGATCTTGGTCCCGCCGAGATCGACCCCGCCTCGCAGCCCGCTCATCCCGGCACAGTAGCCCAGGCGGTGCCGGGCGAGTGAATCACCGCCGACCGCGGCTTCGCCCGCTTCCCCGGTCTGCGCTGGCGCCATCCGCTCGAGCGCTGACCCCGCTTGCATCGCCGGCCCGATCGTGGACACAATGGGCCATGGCCTCGGTACTCGGCATCGATGTGGGGGGGACGAAGGTCGCCGCGGCCGCGGTGAAGGGCGGCGAGGCGCGGCACGCCGTGGAGCGTCCCACCGAGCTCGCCGGCCCCGAGGAGCTGCTCGACGGCATCGAGGCCGCGGTCGATGAGGTCAAGGCGGCGGCCGGTGAGCCGGAGGCGATTGGCATCGGCGTTCCGTCCCAGGTCGAGTTCGCCACGGGCACCGTGCTCTCGAGCGTGAACATCCCGCTGGCGGGCCTTCCCCTGCGCGAGGAGCTCGGCTCCCGCTTCGGTGTCCCGGTCTTCGTGGACAACGACGCCAACTGTGCCGGGCTGGCCGAGGCCCGCCTGGTGCCCGACCCCCCCGCGCGGCACCTGGTGATGATCACCCTGGGAACCGGCGTCGGCGGCGGAGTCATCATCGAGGGCCGCATCTTCCGCGGGGCCACCGGCCTCGGCGCCGAGCTGGGCCACGTCGTGATCGATGCCGGTGCGAAGGGCGAGCAGCCGGAGGGAAGGTTTCCCCGCCCGGGCTCGCTCGAATGGCTCTGCAGCGGAAGCGGGCTGGAGCGCGAGGGGGGAAGGCGCGCGCGAGCGGACCCCGAAAGCGGGCTCGGCCGCATCCTGTCCGAGAAAGGTAAGGTGTCCGGCCGGGAAGCGGAGGCCCTCGCACGCGGTGGAGACGCGGCGGCGCTCGCCCTCTTCGCCTGGCATGGGCGCCATCTCGGGATCGGCATCGCCGGCGTGGTGAACACATTCGAGCCCGAGTACGTGGTGATAGGAGGAGGGCTGTCCCGGGCCGCCGACCTGTTTCTCGAGACCGCCCGCGCCGAGGCCGGACGGTGGGCGCTTCCTGCGCTGTGGGAGCGCGTCTCGCTGCGTGCTGCCCGCGGGGGCGCCGATGCGGGCGTCATCGGCGCCGGCCTTCTCGCGGCGCAGGAGCTCGCGCGAGCCCGGAATAGTTCATAGTTGCCGGTCCCCGAGGACTGCCCAGCGGAAGTGGGGAGCGCGACGTGACGACTAGCGAGGGAGATCGATGACGACTACGACCGAAACGCGGGCGCTCGACGAGCTCTGCATCAACACCATCCGCACGCTCGCCATGGATGCGGTTCAGAAGGCCAATTCCGGTCACCCGGGCGCCCCCATGGCTCTCGCCCCGGTGGCCTACCAGCTCTACACGCAGACGATGAGGCACAACCCATCGAACCCGAACTGGTTCGACCGCGACCGCTTCGTGCTCTCCGCCGGCCACGCCTCGATGCTCCTCTACTCGATCCTGCATCTCACCGGCTACGGAGTGGGCATGGAGGACCTCAAGAACTTCCGCCAGCTCCTGAGCCCCACGGCCGGGCACCCCGAGTACGAGGCCGAGGGCACGCCGGGCGTCGAGGTCACGACCGGGCCGCTCGGGCAGGGCCTCTCGAACGCCGTCGGCTTCGCGCTGGCCGAGCGGATGCTGGCCGCCCGCTTCAACCGCGAGGGCCAGGAGATCATCGACCACTTCACCTACGCGATCGTCAGCGACGGCGACATCCAGGAGGGCGTGACCTCGGAGGCCAGCTCGCTGTGCGCCCACCTCGGGCTCGGCCGGCTGATCGCCTTCTATGACGACAACAAGATCCAGCTCGCCAGCGAGACCTCCGTGGTGTTCAGCGAGGACGTCGTCAAGCGCTACGAGGCCTACGGCTGGCACGTGCAGAACCTCGAGGAGGACATCGGGCTCGAGCGTCTGGAGGAGGCGATCGCCGCGGCGAAGGGAGAGCCCGACCGCCCCTCGCTGATCCTTCTGCGCACGCACATCGGCTACGGCTCTCCGAACAAGCAGGACACCAGCGGGGCCCACGGTTCGCCGCTCGGTGACGACGAGGTGCGCCTGACCAAGGAGGCCTACGGTTGGGATCCGGACGCCCAGTTCCTCGTTCCCGACGAGGCGGCGTCTCACTTCGCGGAGGCCGGGGAGCGCGGCCGGCAGGCCGAGGCGGAGTGGGACGAGCGGGTCGAGGCCTACCGCGCCGAGCACCCCGACCTATGGGCCGAGCTCTCGCTCTACATCGAGGGCGGCCTGCCCGAGGGCTGGGACGAGGGCCGGCCGACGTTCAGCCCCGAAGACGACCCGATCGCCACCCGGAAGGCCTCCGCCGCGGTGATCCAGTGGGCCGCGTCGAGGGTTCCCACGCTCGTGAGCGGCTCGGCCGACCTCGAGGGCTCGACGCTCTCGCCGATCGACGACGGCGGCTCGGTGTCCAAGGGTGAATATGCCGGGCGCAACGTGCATTACGGCGTGCGCGAGCACGCGATGGGCGCGATCGTCAACGGGCTCAACCTGCACGGCATCCGCGCGTTCGGGTCCACGTTCTTCAACTTCCTGGACTACATGAAGCCCTCGGTGCGCCTGGCCGCGCTGATGCACCTCCCCGTGATCCATGTCTACACCCACGACTCGATCGGCCTGGGCGAGGACGGCCCGACCCACCAGCCGGTCGAGCAGCTCGCCACGCTGCGCGCCACGCCGAACGTGAATGTGGTCAGGCCCGCCGATGCCAACGAGACGGCGCTGGGATGGAAGTTCGCCCTCGAGCAGACCGACGGGCCGTGCGCGCTCGTGCTCAGTCGCCACGGGTTCCCGATCCTCGACCCCGCGGCGATCCCCGAGGACGCGATCGAGCGCGGTGCCTACGTGCTGCGCGACTCCTCCGGGAACCCCGACCTGATCCTGATCGGGACGGGCTCGGAGGTGTCCATCTGCATGGACGCGGCCGAGGCGCTCGAGGCCGATGGTGTGTCCACGCGGGTGGTGAGCATGCCGTGCTTCGACCGTTTCATCGAGCAGGAGGAGGAGTACCGCGAGACCGTGCTGCCCGCCGCGTGCCGCGCGCGCGTGTCGGTGGAGGCCGGGGCCACGCTCGGCTGGGATCGCTGGGTCACCGAGGACGGCGAGTCGATCGGGATGACGGGCTTCGGAGCGTCCGGGCCCCAGAAGGCCCTGTACGAGCACTTCGGGTTCACCCCCGAGCACGTGGCGGAGGTGGGAAAGAAGCTGGTCAGCCGGCTCGCGGCCACTCCTTGAAGCCGTCAGCCCGGGGGTTGGCGGCATGAGCGCGACGGCAGGCGTGAACGAGCGGCTCGCGGCGCTGACCGCGGCGGGAACGAGCGTGTGGCTTGACCAGATCCGCCGCAGCCTGATCGAGCAGGGCGAGTTGAGGCGCCTGGTGGAGGAGGACTCGCTGCGTGGAGTCACCTCCAACCCGGCCATCTTCGAGAAGGCGATCCTCGGCTCCACGGACTACGACGCGGACATCGAGAAGCTCGCCGGCGAGGGACTCCGCGCCGTCGACATCTATCTGAACCTGGCGATCAAGGACGTCCAGATGGCGTGTGACGTGCTGCGCCCGGTCTGGGACGAGGCCGGCGGGAATGACGGCTTCGTCTCGCTCGAGGTGGAGCCCGCCCTCGCCCACGACACCGCAGCGACGCTCGAGCAGGCGCGCGAGCTCTGGCGAGCGGTCGATCGCCCCAACGTGATGATCAAGATCCCGGGCACCGAGGAGGGGCTGCCCGCGATCGAGGAGGCGATCGCAGACGGCATCAACGTGAACGTGACGCTGCTCTTCAAGGTGGAGTCCTACGAGGCCGTCGCCGAGCGCTACATCCGGGGATTGGAGCGCCGCCGCGATCAGGGCGAGGACCTCCGCCCGCGCTCCGTCGCGAGCTTCTTCGTCTCCCGCGTTGACTCCGAGGTGGACAAGCGGCTCGAGCAGCTCGGGCGCACCGACCTCCAGGGCACCGCGGCGATCGCCAACGCCCGAGCCGCCTACATGAGCTTCAAGCGGATATTTCGCAGCGAGCGCTTCGCGGAGCTGATCGAGGCGGGCGCGGCGGTCCAGCGCCCGCTGTGGGCTTCCACCGGCGTCAAGAACCCCAAGTATCCGGAGACGATGTACGTGGACAACCTCGTGGCCCCGGACACCGTGAACACGATGCCGATGCCCACGCTGCTCGCCGCCGCGGAGCGCTCGGAGATCGACGGGGCGACCGCCGACCGCGACCCCGCGCCCGAGCTGCAGGCCCTGGCCGAGGCCGGCATCGACATGTCAGAGGTCACCGACAAGCTTCTGCGTGACGGAATCACCGCGTTCGTAACGCCCTTCGACAAGCTGATCGCGGGAGTCGAGTCGAGCAAGGAGGCGGCGATCACCGGCCGGCCCGCGACGATCGAGTCCTCGATCCCCGACGAGCTGGAGTTAGCGATCGCCGAGCGCGTGAGGGAGGCGGTCGAGGAAGGGGTCGCGAGCAGGGTATGGCGAAAGGACGAGTCGCTGTGGGGCGGTCCCGGCGTGCCGGAGATCGCCAACCGGCTGGGCTGGCTCACGATCAGCGAGCCGATGCTCGAGTACGCCGCCGAGTTGAGCGAGTTCGTCGAAGGGGTCAAGGCAGAGGGCTTCACGCACGCGGCGCTGCTCGGCATGGGCGGCTCGAGCCTCGGCCCGGAGGTCATCCGCCGCAGCCTCGGCGAGATCCCCGGCGGGCTCACCCTTCACGTGCTCGACTCGACCGACCCGGGCGCGGTGCTGGCGCTCGAGGAGGAGGTCGACCTGGCCAGAACGCTGTTCGTCGTCTCGTCCAAGTCCGGCGGCACGGTGGAGACGCTTTCCCACATGGGGTACTTCTACGAGCGTAGCGGCGCAAACGGCGCCCAGTTCGTGGCCGTGACCGACCCGGGCAGCCCGCTGGTGGCCCTTGCCCACGAGCGCGGCTTCCGGCGCGTGTTCGAGAATGACCCGGACATCGGCGGGCGCTACTCGGTGCTCTCCCTCTTCGGCCTGGTGCCCGCCGCTCTGATGGGGGTGAACGTCGAGGCGCTGCTGCACAGCGCCCAGGAGGCCGAGCAGAACTGCAACAGCTTTGACTCGAGCGCGTCCAACTCGGGCCTCTGGCTGGGCATAGGGCTGGGGGAGTTGGCTCGGCAGGGCCGTGACAAGCTGACCTGGGTCATCTCGAAGCCGATCGAGAGCTTCGGGCTCTGGGCCGAGCAGCTCGTGGCCGAGTCGACCGGCAAGGAGGGCCGCGGCGCCCTGCCCGTGGCGGGCGAGCCGGTCGGGGACCCCGAGAGCTACGGGGAGGACCGCGCTTTCATCTACGTGCGAAACGTGGAGCAGCCCGACGGGACCCTCGATGCGCGGATGGAGTCCCTCGCGCGCGCGGGCCAGCCGGTGATCACCGTCTCCACCCCCGGCGCGGCAGACCTTGGCCGCCTGTTCTTCTTCTCCGAGTTCGGCACCGCGGTGGCCGGCTGGGTGCTCGGTATCAACCCGTTCGATCAGCCCAACGTCCAGGAGTCAAAGGAGAACACCGCGAGGGCGCTGGCGGCCGCCGAGGCACCGCGCGTCGACGACGCCGGCGACGCCGAGCTGAAGGCCCTGCTCGATGCGGCGGCACCACCCCACTACGTGGCGATCATGGGCTATGTGAAGCCCTCCGAGGGCTTCGACGAAGCTGTAGCGGGGCTGCGCCGCGCCATTCGCGACGCGACGAAGGCCACGACCACCTTCGGCTACGGTCCTCGCTTCCTGCACTCGACGGGGCAGTTCCACAAGGGCGGGCCCCCGACCGGCCTCTTTCTCCAGCTCGTGCACGACGGCGACGAGGACGACGTGGAGGTCCCGGGTGCGGGCTACTCGTTTCGGGCGCTGAAGAACGCCCAGGCCACCGGCGACATCCTTACCCTGCGCGAGCACGGCCTGCCGGCCGAGCGGGTGCGGCTCGAGGGCGACCCGGCTGAGGCTGTGCGCGCCCTCTCATCGAGGCTGGCCGGGATGCTGGGCAGCGGCTGACCCATTCTGCGGGAGCACGTCCTGCCGGCCAAGCGGGTGCGGCCTGAAGTCGATCGGTAGGGTCGCGCCGCGTGGAAGATCTGTCGGGAGCTGTTATCAGCGGCCAGGTGGTGGTCGGCGAGCATCTGTTTCAGATGGACGCCGAGCATGGCGCCCTCCTCAACTACGCGCCACCTCGGGCAAGGCCTGTTCCGCGGCCACGCGCGAGGCCATCGAGCCCCATCCCACGAGATGTCCCTCCGCTGCTCGGCCGGGACGACGAGCTTGGTGGCGTGCGCGGCATTCTCGGGGCGGGCGCTCCTGTCGAGATCGTGGGCGAGGCGGGGATCGGCAAGACCGCGTTGCTTCGCCACATCCCAGTCCGCCACGCCGGCTCAGAGGCGCCGGGCGACGCCCTCTTTCTCCGCGCTGCGGGTCATTCCGGCGAGGACATCCTGCAATTCCTGTTCGAGGGCTTCTACGAGGCCGACAGCTCGACCGTGCCGACCGTCGCGCAGCTCGAGCGCTACCTCAAGGATCGACAGGGGCTCGTCGTGCTGGACGACGCAGACCTCGCGCGCCGGGAGCTCGAGCGCGTGATGCGCCTGGCGCCGCGCTGCGTGTTCGCGATCGGCGCCGGGGACCGCCGATGGCTGGCAGGCGCACGGTCGATCGCTCTCACCGGTTTGGATGAGCGGTCATGTCTGGCACTGGCAGAGCGAGAGCTGAGGCGTGCGCTCACCGAGCGCGAGCGCGCCTCGCTGGGCCGACTCGTGGCGGCCCTCGAGGGTCATCCGCTGCGGATCGTGCAGGCCGCCCATCTGATGGCCGGGCGGCGGTCGGCGCGCTCGGAGCGGGCCGCCCCGTCGGGATCACCGAGCGATCAGTTCGACGAGCTGATGGCCCGATCCCTCGAGGCTGACGAGGTGGGCGTGTTGAGCCCGCTGGCCGCCCTCCCCGGAGTTGCGCTCGAGGCACGGCGCCTGGCCGAGCTCTCCGGCTTGCCCGAGGCTTCGCAGTTGCTTGCCTCGCTTGAAGAACGAGGCTTGGTCCGCGCGCACGGCGGGAGCTACAGCCTGGTGGGCACGGCCATCGGCGCCATCGGGCGTCGTGTGGATCCCGCCGCCTGGCGAGAGCGTGCGCTCGAGCACTACGGCGGGATCCAGGAGGAGGCCCTGAGCTCCGATGAGGCACCGGCGATCCTCGCTCTGCTCGATGCGGGGGCGAAGGCGGGCAATCGGGCGGCAGTCATCCGGCTGGCCCGTGGAGCAAGTGCACCACTTGCGCTGGGCGCCCGCTGGGGCGCTTGGCGGGAGGCGCTCGATCACGCGTTGGTGGCAGCGCGCGAGCTCCGCGACCAACCCACCGAGGCGTGGGCGCTGCACCAGGTCGGCTCGCGCGCCGTATGCCTGGGAGACGCTGATCGCGGGGCTGCGCTCCTCAAGGAGGCCCTCCAGCTGCGCGAGAGTCTCGGCGACGACGGCGGAGCGAGGGCCACGCGCCACAACCTCGAGACTCTCGGGGGTGGCCCGCCGACCCCGGTAGCGCCACCGCCGGCCCCGGTAGCGCCACCCCCGGCCCCGCCGGCCGCGCCTCAACGACAACCCACGCCGCCGACCGCGCCGGCCCCGCCGCCGGCTCGCCCCCCGCGCGTGAAGCCGACCCTCCCGAACTGGCCCCTCAAGCCCGTCATCGCCACCACTGCGGCAGTCGTGCTGGTGGTACTGATCGTGCTTGCCGTCACGGGCGGCGAGGAGGACTCGCCCGCGCCGGGCGGGGGGGCCGAGAAGGCCACGAACTCGCCACCGCGGCCAAACGCCGGCCCGGGCCCACGTCCCACAGGTGCCGGAGGTGGACGGGCGCCACGGGCGCGAGCCGCCGTGATCGAACCGAAGGCGCTCCGCTTCAGCGCCCCCGTGAACAGACTGTCAAAGCCACTCTTCGTGCTTGCCGAGAACAAGGGCGCTGCGAGGATCACCCTCGGGAAGGTGCGTCTGGAGGGCACGGACAGAGGCGACTTCGTGGCGACCGACGGTTGCAACCGCACGACGCTCTCCCGCGGCAAGAGCTGCAAGGTGGTGCTCAGCTTCATCCCTGCAAGGCGCCGCCCGGCCGTCGAGGCGGGTACCCGCACCGCAGTCCTCATCTTCAGCGACGACGGCACGGACGGCGAGCAGACGGTCTCGCTCACGGGTTCCGTGCGCGAGCGCCCCTCCGCAAGCCCCTAGGTCCGTGACGGCGTGAGAAGTCTTTGCGCGTTCCACTCGACCACCTATCGGCGTAAGGTCCGGTGACGATGACGCCGCCGATCGGTCCAGAGGGCGATCCGCCGCCCCGGGTACGCGTTAGCTCCACCCCCGCCCTGGCGGTGGAGGACTTCCGCTCCATGCGCCGCTGGCTGGGGCTCCTCGGCCTGATCTCCGTGCTCTCTGCCGGGGTGGCCGTTTTTGCGCTCATCAAGGCGAACGAGTCCGAGAGCGAGGCGGCCGACGAGGATCGCGTGGTGCTGCTGGAGCGCTCGATCGATCGGCGCGGTGCGGAGATCGACAAGCGACTGGCCAGGACGAACGCCGAGATCGACAACCAGGAGCGGCGGTTGCGTCGCGCGGGCGAGGAAACCGACGTCGCAAAGCTCGATCGGCGCCTGCGGCGCGTTGAGGACGACGCGACGGATGCGGTCCAGGCCGCCGCCGACGCCGGAAAGGAGATCGTCCGGGTCGAGCGCAGGCTGGCTGCGCTCTCTCGCGAGGTGCGGGGGCTCAGATAGCCGCCGCGGCAACCCGGACCCGGCACACCGGCTCATGTCGGAGAGCAAGCACGCCGCGCGACAGCCGACGATCCGCGACGCGATGGTGGTGGACCTCGAGGCGATCTTCGCCATCTACAACGACGAGGGGCTGCGCGGGACTGCGACCTTCGACACCGAACCTCTCGTGGTCGAGCGCGATCGCGACTGGCTCACCGCACGTGATGCCGATCGCCATCCCGTGGTGGTCGCGGAGAGCGACGGTCGGGTCGTCGGCTGGGCCGGCCTCAACCCGTGGTCCTCGCGGAGGGCCTATGCGAGGACGGCTGAGGTGTCCGTCTACGTCCACAGGGATGCTCGCGGTCGGGCGGTGGGCCGCTCGCTGCTCGCCGCCATCATCGAGCGGGCGCGCGAGGCCGACCTCGGGGTCGTGCTCGCCCGGATCGCCGAGGCCAACGAGCCGAGCGTCCGGCTGTTCGAGCATTTCTGCTTCGGGCACATCGGCACCCAACGCCGCTGCGGCGAGAAGTTCGGGCGAATTCTCGATGTGGAGCTGATGGACCTCCACCTCGACGACCGCTGACGCGAGGTGGGTAGGAGTCGCCCGATGAACCCTCGAAGGTTGGCTCCGAGGTGACGGGCGTCTCGCTGGCCGTCGGCGTGGGCCTTATCTGCGCCCTGCTGTCCGCGCTCGGCACCAACCTCGCCTTCCTGTTCAAGCACAGGGGGGCGCTCGAGGCTCCCGACGTCGACATGCGCCATCCGCTGCGCAGCACAGCCGACCTCTTTCGCTCCAGGTGGTGGACGATCGGCTGGGGCGTGGCGGCGGTGGCGTTCGCGCTGCACGTGGCCGCGCTCGCGCTGGCGCCGATCTCGATCGGCCAGGCCGTGCTCGCGGGCGGCCTTGTCTTCCTGGCGGTGCTGGCCGAGCGCTTCTTCGGTTTCGAGCTGGGCCGTCGTCAGTGGATCGGGATCGGGTTGGTGGCGGTCTCGCTCAGCTTGCTGACGCTGACCGGCGGTGGCGAAGGGGGAGCCAACTCCGGCTACTCCCTGACGGGCATGATCCTGTTCGAGGGCATCGCTGTCGGCGTCGGCCTGCTTCTGATCCTCTCCCATCTGATCGAGCGCATCCCGGCACAGCGCGGCGTGCTGCTCGGCGTCGCCGCCGGACTCGGGTTCGGGATCTCAGACGTGGCGATAAAGGCACTCTCGGGAAACCTCGAAAATGGCCTGGCCGGTCTGCTCAGCCCCTGGAGCGTGGTCATCGTCACGGCCGGGGTCTTCTCGTTCTTCGCCTCCGCTCGCAGCCTCCAGATCGGCGATGGCGTCGCGGTGATCGCGGTCACCTCGGTCGCGGCAAACCTGTCCACGATCCTCGCGGGGCTGGTCGTCTTTGGAGATCGACTTGGCACCGACCCGCTCGTGGTAGGCGTGCGCGTCGCGGCCTTCGCCCTGATCCTCGTAGGGGCAGCGCTGATCCCGGCGCCCGTGCGCGCCGGCCATGCGCTCGGGGAGTCGGCCGTGGAGGGCGAGAGCCCTCCTGCGAGCCCAGCTCCGACCTGAGCTCACGCCTGAGTCGATTCTCGCCCGGGGTTGCGCGGACCCACCCCCGCGTGGAGAATGGGCGGGCCTCCGCCACAAGGGGGATCCCCGTGCCCTTCCGTCCCCCGAGAGGAGAACGCCCATGCAGCTCGGCTTCGTAGGCCTCGGAAAGATGGGCGGCAACATGGTCCATCGCATTCACCGCGACTCGGACCACCAGGTGGTGGCCTGCGACTTCTCGGAGGACGCCGTGAAGGAGGCCGAGGGCCACGGCGCCACCGGCGCGAGCGGGCTCGAGGACCTCGTCTCGAGGCTGGCGCCCCCGCGTGCGGTGTGGCTCATGGTCCCGGCCGGCGAGGCCACGCAGTGGACGGTGGACGAGCTCGCGGAGCTGCTCGAGGAGGGCGACATGATCATCGACGGTGGCAACTCGCGGTGGACGGACGACACGCGCCGCGGCGAGGAGCTGAAACCGAAGGGCATCCACTACGTGGATGTGGGGACCTCCGGCGGCGTCTGGGGCCTCGAGGTGGGCTACTGCATGATGGTCGGGGGGCCCGACGAGGCCGTGGAGCACCTCTCTCCGGTCCTCGACGTGCTGGCGCCGCCGACCACGGAGGAGCATGGCCCGGGCTGGGGGCACTTCGGGCCGACCGGCGCCGGGCATTACGTGAAGATGGTCCACAACGGGGTGGAGTACGGGATCATGCAGGCGTATGCAGAGGGCTTCTCGCTCTTCGACGCCTGCGAGTACGACCTCGACAACGCCAAGATCGCCCATCTGTGGATGCAGGGGTCGGTGGTGCGCTCCTGGCTTTGCGAGCTCGCCGCGTTCGCGTTCGAGCAGGAGGGCAACGACCTCGCGCGGCTGGAGCCCTACGTGGAGGACTCGGGTGAGGGCCGCTGGACGGTCGAGGACTCGATCGACAAGCGGGTTCCCACGCCGGTGATCACCACCTCGCTGTTCGAGCGGTTCTCCTCGCGCGGCCAGAACGCATTCGCGGCGAAGGTCAACGCCGCGCTTCGCAACCAGTTCGGCGGCCATGCGGTCAAGGCTGCGGACCCGGCTGCCCAGGCCCAGCCCCACGCCGAGTAGCCATGGCGAGCGCAGCGAAGCAGGAGCCGCCACCACAGGAGAACCCCCTCAGCGAGGGGCTCGAGCGCCTACCCGTCCACCCGACCACGCTGACGATCTTCGGGGCCGTCGGGGACCTGTCCAAGCGCAAGCTGCTCCCCGCGATCTACAACCTGGCGCACGAGGGGGCGCTGCCGGAGCGGTTCAACCTGATCGGCAGCTCGCGCGGGGCGATGTCCGACGACGAGTTCCGGGAGGTCGCGCGCGAGTCGATCCGCAGCTTCACGCGCCGGAAGGCGGACGAGAACGTGCTGAGCGCGTTACTCGAACACGTGCGCTACGTGGCCGGCTCGTTCGACGATCCGAAGGTCTACGAGCAGATCGCGGCCTGCAACAAGGGGTTCGACGAGCAGGCGGGGATCGTCTTCAACCGCGCCTACTATCTCGCCACCGCTCCCGCGTTCTTCTCGGTCGTCGTGGGCAAGCTGGGCGAGCACGGGCTCGACCACAACGAGGGCTCGGAGGTCCGGGTCGTGATCGAGAAGCCGATCGGCACGAACCTGCGGGAGGCCAAGGAGCTGAACGGCGCGGTCCTCGATGTCCTCGACGAGGAGCAGGTTTACCGGATCGATCACTACCTCGGAAAGGAGACGGTCCAGAACATGCTGGCGTTCCGGTTCGCCAACGGCCTCTTCGAGCCGGTGTGGAACCGCAACTACATCGACTACGTGCAGATCACCTCCTCGGAGGGCATCGGGATCGGCACGCGTGCGGGCTACTACGACGGCTCCGGTGCGCTGCGCGACCTCGTCCAGAATCACATGCTCCAGCTCCTCACGCTGCTGTGCATGGAGCCGCCGGTGGCCTTCTCGGCCGACGAGGTGCGCGACGAGAAGGTGAAGGTCCTGCGCGCGATCCACCCGCCCACCCTCGAGGAGGTGATGTTCATGGCCGTGCGCGCGCAGTACGGCCCCGGGGTCTCCGCGGGGGAGGCGGTCGAGGGCTATCTGGAGGAGGACGGCGTCCCAGCCGACTCGACCACCGAGACCTACGCCGCGCTGCGGCTCGGGGTGGACAACTGGCGCTGGGCGGGCGTTCCCATCTACCTGCGCACGGGCAAGCGCCTGGCGCGCAAGGTCACCGAGATAGCGGTCACGCTCAAGCCGGTGCCCCACCTGGCCTTCCTGCAGGGGGGCTCGGTAGGGGTCCAGCCCAACCAGATCGTGCTCACGATGCAGCCCAACGAAGGGGTGTCGATCTCGATCGGCGCGAAGATTCCGGGCACGCGGATGCGGATCCGCCCGGTGAACATGCAGTTCCTCTACGGCACGGCCTTCATGTCCGAGTCCCCCGAGGCCTACGAGCGGCTGATCATGGACGTCATGCGCGGGGATGCCACCCTCTTCACCCGGGATGACGAGGTCGAGGCCCAGTGGACGATCGTCGATCCGATCCTGGAGGCGTGGTCGGACACGCCGGGGCCGATCCCGCAGTACCCCGCGGGGTCCGGCGGGCCGGAGGAGGCGGACACCCTGATCGAGGACGAGCACCGCTGGAGAGCGATCTGACTCCCGGGGAGGAGCCCGCCATGGAGATGAGCGGGAGCGTCTGGACCGGCCGGGACACGACGCCGTCGGAGATCGAGACGGCGCTCCGCGACCTGCTCAAGGAGCGTCACGCCCGCAGCGAGGCCTACGTGCCCGCGCGCGTGCTCAATCTCGTCGTCGTGACCGATCGCGAGTGGCGCGGGGAGATCCAGAACCGGCTCGATCAGGTCGGCCGCTACCACGCCTCGCGCACGATCCTCTGCTGCGTGGAGCCGGGACGCGAGGGGATCGACGCGTGGGCGACGATGGAGGGGGAGCACGCCGGCAAGCCGAGCGACATCTGCGTCCTGCACGAGCAGGTGGTGCTCGACGTGGGTCCGCGGCACCTCGACCACCTCGAGACGATCGTCGATCCGCTCGTGGTCACCGATATCCCGACCCTGATCTGGTCCCCCCACGGGCATCCCGAGGCCGTGGACGCAATGCTCGACATGGCACAGGTAGTGCTGATCGACTCGATCAACGAGCCCGAGCCGGCCGCGGCGGTGCGGTGGGCGAGTGAGCTCGCCGGGCGCGCCTACGTCGTCGACCTCGCGTGGCTGCGCTCGACGCCGTGGCGCGAGCGGGTGGCGTCGACCTTCGACCCGGAGCAGTGGCGCAGGGAGCTGGGCACGATCAGCTCCGTGACCGTCAAGCACCGTCCCGACTCGCGTGTCGCCGGACTGCTCTTTCTCGGCTGGCTCGCGCGGCGGCTCGGTTGGAAGCCGGGCTCGATGGTCGGCCAGGGCGACGCGCTGCACGGGATCGCCGCCGCGCGGCGCCAGGACGTGACGCTCAGGCTCGAGCCCGAGCAGGCGATGAGCGCGCCCGGGTTGGCCGGGATCGCCATCGAGACAGCCTCCGGCATGCGCATCTCGCTCGACCGCGGGTCGGGCGGGCTGTCGGCGCGGCGCCAGACGCGCGACGGTCGCGAGTCGAGCTGGACGGTGATGGGAGCCTCGCGCGGTGAGGGCGGCATCCTCGGTGAGGGAATCCGCCAGGCGCTGCTGCGCGACCCCACCTACGGCCCCGCCCTCCTCGCCGCGGAGCAGATGGTGCGTTGAGCCCGCCGCGGGAGATCACGGTGGTCGGGGACGTGGCGGGGGCCGCGGCGGAGCGGATCGCCGCGACCGTGCGCGCCGGAGGCCACATCGGGCTCTCGGGCGGCTCGACTCCCCGTGCCGCGAACGAGCACGTGGCGGCGCTCGATCTCGACTGGTCGAAGACCGTGCTCTGGTTCGGCGACGAGCGCGCCGTCGGGCCCGATCACGAGCACTCCAACTACGCGATGGTCAAGTCGAGCCTGCTCGACCGCATCTCCGGAGGGCAGCCGCAGGTGCACCGCATCCGGGGCGAGCTGGGCCACGAGGAGGCCGCGATCGCCTATGCGCGCGACCTCGGCGGGGTGTTCGGCGACGGCACGCCGAGGATGGACCTGCTGCTGCTCGGGCTCGGGCCCGACGCCCACTGCGCCTCGCTGTTCCCGGCCGACGCGGCCCTCGGCGAGCGCGAGCGCTGGGTCGTGGGCGTCGCGACGCCGGGGATGGCACCGCTGGTGCCCCGCGTGACGGTTACTCTCCCCGTCTTGAATGCGGCTCGCGAGGTGGTCTTTCTGATCTCAGGTGGGGACAAGGCGGAGGCGGTGGCGCGCGCGTTTGGCGACGCCCCCGGCCCCGACGCCCCGGCAAGCCTCGTCCGGCCGGAGCCGGGCAGGCTCACCGTGCTGCTCGACCCGCCGGCGGCAGCGCGGCTCGAGGACCGCGGATGACCGGCTTCAGACCCCACACCGGCATCTTCATGCCGAGCAGCGGCCGCTTCGACACCGACGGGGTCTTCGACACCGACAAGGCGATTGGCTCGAGCCCCTTCCCGCCGATCGCCGACTACGGCTTTCTCTCCGATTGCGAGGCCACCGCCCTGGTGGCGCCGAGCGGCAACGTGGAGTGGATGTGCCTGCCACGGATGGACTCGCCGAGCGTCTTCGGCTCGATCCTCGACCGCGACGCCGGGAGCTTTCGCGTCGGGCCCGCGGACATCCAGGTGCCCGTCTCGCGGCGCTACCTGCCGGGCACGATGGTGCTCGAGACGAGCTGGGGCACGCGCGGCGGCT
>JBPCJI010000033.1:0-15893 GCA_051005475.1 Thermoleophilaceae bacterium | reverse complement strand
CTCGGTGCCGCTGTTCCACGGCGAGGACGGCCTGCCACTCGCGGTGCAGCTCGTCGGCGCCCCGGCCGGCGAGGGCCCGTTGCTGGCGCTCGCCAATCAGCTCGAAGGGGCGCGCCCGTGGGCGGATCGCGTGCCGCCTGACCCGGCACCCTGACCGGCCGTCGTAGCGAGATACTGCCCTACAGCCGGATGCCCGCCACCAGCTCCCGGTCCCGTTCGTAGGTGAGGGCATCGACCGCCTCGGCCGCCGTCATCCAGCGCAGCTCGTCCACCTCGTCGTTTGGCGCGAACCCCCCGCCCACCACCTCCATCAGCCAGTAGCGCACGATCTTCGGCCTCCCCCTGCCGTCGGTGTAGTGGGTGCTCTCGAGCTCGCGGCCGAGCTCGCAACGCAGGCCGGTCTCCTCCTCCACCTCCCGCAGAGCCGCCTCCTCGAAGCTCTCCTCCGGCTCGAGCTTGCCCTTGGGCAGCGTCCAGTCCCCGTGGCGGGGACGGTGGACCACGCACACCTCGATCGCATCGTGCCCCTGACGCAGGATGACCCCGCCCGCGGCCTCGACCAGCCGCGGGGTCATTCGAGCGCCTCCACGTCCGCTCCCCCGGGCACGAACTGGACGCGCTGGACCAGGCAGTCCGGCGCCGCGGCGAGGAGCGCTTCCATCAGCGCGCCGGTCTGCTGCCAGTGACACCAGAACAGCACGGTTGGCCCGGCCCCGGAGATCGTGGCGCCAACCGCGCCGAGCGCGACGGCGCCGCCGACCAGCTCCAACGAGCGGGGGTAGAGGTGGGCGCGGCGATCCTGGTGCAGGCGGTCCGACAGCCCCCGCCCGATCAGCGAGAAGTCCTCGCGGGCGAGACCCAGCACGAGCAGCGAGGCATGGGCCACGTTGTGCACGGCGTCGGCGAGCGGGGTCTCCGCCGGCAGCGCGGCGCGCGCCTCGGCGGTCGGCACATCCCCAGGGGGCGTGGCCAGCACGCCCTCGAGGCCGGCCGGCGGATCAAACCGCGCCGGCTCCCGTCCGGCACAGATCACGAACCCGCCATAGATGGCGGCCGCCACGTTGTCCGGATGTCCTTCGAGCTCGCAGGCCAGCTCGAAGATCGGCGCGTCGAGCTCGAACATGTGGTCGGCTGCGGTGAGGCCGGCCACGATCGCGGCCGCGCTGGACCCCAGGCCCGCCCCCGGCGGGATCTCGGAGCGGATCCGGAAGCTGAGCCCGTCGGCCGGCCGGAGCGCCTCGAAGGCGCGCACGCAGAGATTTGAACGGTCGAGCGCCACGCCCGGCACGTCACACTCCACGGTGAGCTCGCCGCCGGTCTCGGTGACCTCCAGCTCGAGCCCGAGTGAGAGCGCCGCGGCCAGCGCGTCGTAGCCCGGTCCGAGGTTGGCCGAGGATGCCGGGGCCCGCACCCGGCGGCGGCGGTTCACCCTCCCTCCATGACCGCCGCCTCGACGCGCTCGATCTCCGGCTCGCAGGGGATCACCGACGCCGCGCGGCTCATCGCCGTCTGAGGGTCCTTGAGCCCGTGGCCGGTGAGCACGCATACCACCCGCCCTTCCGCGCCGTACTTCAGCAGGCCCGCCACCGAGGCCGCCGAGGCGGGCTCGCAGAACACGCCCTCGCGTGCGCCCAGCAGCGCGTACGCATCGAGGATCTCGTCGTCGGTCACGGCACGGACCTCCCCGCGCGAGGCGGTGAAGGCGTTCATCGCGTCCTCCCAGCGCGCCGGGTTGCCGATCCGGATGGCGGAGGCAACGGTCTCCGGCTGCTCCACGGGCGCACCGAGCACCAGCGGCGCCGCCCCGGCCGCCTGATAGCCGTGCAGGCGGGGTCCGCCGCCGTCCTCCTGAAAGCCGCGCCACCAGGCGGTCACGTTTCCCGCGTTGCCGACAGGGATGCAGAGAACGTCCGGCGGCTCGCCGAGCTGCTCGTTGACCTCGAAGGCTCCCGTCTTCTGGCCTTCGATGCGGTAGTCGTTGACGGAGTTCACGAGCGCGATCGGGTGGCGCGTGGCAAGCTCGCGCACCAGCTCGAGCGCCTGGTCGAAGTTGCCGCGCAGCGCGATCACGCGGGCGCCGTGCATCAACGCCTGCGCCAGCTTGCCCGTCGCGATCTTCCCCTCGGGCACGATCACCGCCCCGCGCAGCCCCGCCCGCGCCGCATAGGCCGCCGCGCTGGCCGCGGTGTTCCCCGTGGAGGCGCATACCACGGCCTTCGCACCCTCCTGGAGGGCGGCCGACACGGCAACCGTCATCCCCCTGTCCTTGAACGACCCGGTGGGGTTTGCCCCCTCGACCTTCAGGTAGACCTCGCAGCCGCTGCGCTGCGAGAGGAAGGGTGCGGCCACGAGCGGCGTGCCACCCTCGCCGAGTGTCACGCGCTGCTCGACCGGCAGCCGGTCGGCGTACCTCCAGAGGCTCAGAGCGCCGGCCCCCTCACTCGAACACCTCGGCTATCACCCGGATCACCCGAGGCGTGGAACGTACGAAGTCGAGCCTCCCGATCAGGTCGACCGCCGCGCGGAAGCTCGACTCGAGCACGGGATGCATGACCATCGCGAGCCTGGCGTCCTCGCCGATCCCCTTCTGCACCACAGACTCGATCGAGACTCCCTGGAGACCGAGGATCTCCGCGACCTGGGCGAGCACGCCCGGGCGGTCCGCCACCTCCACGTGCAGGTAGAAGGCCGACTCGACGTCGGTCACGAGCGCCAGCCGCTCTGCCGGTGGCGGGTTGAACGCCGGCGGAACCATCGCCGAGACCACGTCGCCGAGCACCGCGGAGGCGGTCTGGCTGCCCCCCGCGCCGGGGCCGGAGAGGGTGATCTCCGTGATCGCAGGAGACTCGATCGTGACGGCATTGAAGGAGCCGTTGACGGCCGCGAGGGGATGCCCGGCATAGAGGAAGGCGGGGTAGACCTGGACCGACAGCCCACCCCCGCGCCGCTCGGCGCTGCCAATCAGCTTGAGCGACAGGCCGAGCTCCTTCGCATAGGCGATGTCGTCGGCCGTGATGTTCTCGATCCCCTCGTAGGGCACCTCATCCAGGTGCACCGGGGAGCCGAACGCCAGCCGCGCCAGGATCGCCATCTTGGCCGCGGCGTCATTGCCCGTCACGTCCTCGGTGGGATCCGCCTCGGCGAAGCCGAGCTCCTGGGCCTCTCGCAGCGCGTCCCCGTAGGAGGCCCCCGTGCGCTCCATCGCGGTGAGGATGAAGTTCGTGGTGCCGTTGACGATGCCGTGCACCCGCTCGATGTGGGCGGCCGCCAGGCTCTCGCCGATCACGCGGATGACGGGCACCACGCCGGCCACCGCGGCCTCGAAGCGCAGCTGCGAGCCCGACGCCCGGGCGGCCTCGAATAGCTCCTCGCCGTGGCGGGAGAGAAGCTGCTTGTTGGCCGTGACCAGGTGCCTGCCTCCGCGCAGAGCCTGCAGCGCGTAGTCGAGCGCGGGGTCCGTCCCCCCGAGTAGCTCGACGATGAGATCGCTGCGCTCCAGGATGTCCGCGAACTCCCCGCCGCTGCGGGTGAGCACCCCCGAGACCTCGGGGCGCAACCCCACCTCGGCGGCCACCGCGTCTGCCCTGTCTTCCAACAGCTCGCGGAATGCCGCGCCCACCGTGCCGTGGCCGAGCAGCCCGACCCGGAAGGGCCGGGCCGGGCTACCGGTCACGGAGCGTGAGGTCGTCGTAGCTCTCGCGCCGAACGACGACGCGGGCATCGCCGTCGCGGCAGAAGATCACCGGGGGGCGCCGCACGGCGTTGTAGTTGCTGGCCATCGCGTGACCATAGGCGCCGGTGGCCGGTATCACGAGGATCTCGCCGGGCCTGGGATCCTCGAGCGCGGCCTCCCGCACCAGGACGTCGCCGGACTCGCAGTGCATTCCCGCGATCCGGCAGGGCGTGGAGTCCCCGAAGCGGGCCGCGAGGTCCGCCTCGTAGATCGCGCCGTAGAGCATCGGGCGAATGTTGTCGGCCATTCCGCCGTCGACCGATACGTAGGTCCGCACGCCGGGGATCTCCTTGACGGTGCCCACGGTATAGAGCGAGACACCGGCATTGCCGACCAGCGAGCGGCCCGGCTCGCACAGCACCGTCACGTGCTCGGGTGCGCCGCGCAGCATCGCTTCGGCGTACTCGTCGGCGCTCGGTGGACGGTCCGCGCGGGTGTAGGCGATGCCAAAGCCGCCGCCCAGGTTGAGCAGGGGCAGGTCGCCGATCTCCACCAGCACTCCGGCGAGCGCCTCATAGACGTCGAGGGCGTACACCTGTGAGCCGATGTGCGCGTGCAGGCCGCGCAGCGCGAGGCCGGCCTCCGAGCAGCGCTCGATCGCGCGCGGCACATGGACCATCGGGATCCCGAACTTCGAGTCCGCCTGGCCCGTGCGGATCGAGGCGTGGGTGTCCGGCTCGATCCCCGGGGTCACGCGTAGCAGCACCTTCTGAGAGGCGCCGGCGGCGAGCCGCTCGAGGCGCTCGATCTCGTCGAAGGAGTCGATCACGATGTGCCCCACGCGGGCCGTGAGCGCCTCCTCGAGCTCGCGCTCGGTCTTGTTGTTGCCGTGCATGTAGATCCGGTCCGGCGCAAAGCCGCCCCGCAACGCGAGGTGGAGCTCGCCGCCCGAGGCCACGTCGCACGCCAGTCCCAGCTCGGAGAAGATCCGCATGGCGGCCGTGCACGGAAACGCCTTGCTCGCGTAGAGCACCTCGAAGTGCTCCGTCCTGCGCGCGAAGGCATCGGCTGTCGCTCGGGCCCGTTCGCGCATGTCGTCCTCGGCGTAGACGTAGGCGGGAGTGCCGAACTCGCGCGCCAGCTCCACGGCGTCACAGCCGCCGATCTCCAGCCCTCCGGTGGCTCCCAGACGCGATCCCAGCGGATAGATGCGCGAGAGCCCGCCCGGGAGCGGCGACTCGCCGGCGTCGACCAACGCCTGGTCCGCGTTCTCGTGGGTCATAGGCTTGGCGATTATGAAGCACGCCCCCCCACGGGCGCCCGAGCTGGGCGAGCACGACGGATTGGCCTACGCCCTGTTTCTCCCCGCCGACGAGCCGAGCGCCGGTGTGGTGATCCTGCACGGCGCCGGCTCGGCAAAGGAGAGCCACTTCGACTTCGGGCGACTGTGCCGGGACGCGGGAATGGCCGCCCTCGCCTATGACGCTCGCGGGCACGGTCGCTCGAAGGGCGCCTTCGGGCCCTCGGCGATCGACGACGCGGTGGCCATGTGCTCACTGCTGCGCGAGCACGCGCCACGGGTGGCGTTGCGCGGCTCGAGCCTCGGTGGCTGCTTCGCGATCCACGCGGCCGCGGCGGATGCGGAGGTCGTGGCGGTCGTGGCCATCTGCCCCGCACCGGAGGACCTCCTGCGGCGCGGCTTGAGCGCGGGCGAGCTCCAGGGGTTCAGGGCCGACCGCGAGGGGCTCCACCCGTTCCTCGCAGGACTCGACCTCTTCGCCGCCGTCACGAGGCTGGGCGGCAGGACCGCGCTGCTGCTGCTGCACGCCCGTGGTGACGAGCAGGTGCCCTACACCGTCAGCGAGCAACTCCACGCCGCCGCCCACGAGCCCAAGCGCCTGATCCTCTTCCCCGGCGGCCACCACCGCTCGCTACAGCACGACCTGGAGGTGCAGAACCTCACGGCGCGCTTTATCGCGGACGCGGCCGGCGGGTTGCGCGCCTGAACGTTCAGCGGCGCGGCTCGCCCAGGTCGCGCAGAAGCCCGGACAGGCCCTCGCCCGCATTGGTGATCACCTGGCCCAGCCCCGGATTGAGCTGACCGACCGTGTTCCCGAGGCCGCCCGTGATGCCCTGGGTGGTGTCCCCCAGCCCGTCGGTGAGGCGTCTCACCTCAGGGGAGACGGGTGTCTGGGGCAGGAGCCCGCCGGGTTGGTCGGGATCTTGAGGCGGCACCGGATTGGTCTGAGATTCGTCGCGGAACCCGGCGCCACCACCACCGCCGCCGCCGCCAGGGATGATCGTCGCGGGGACAGGGGCTCGCGCCGAGCCGTCGGGGGCCGCCGCGATCCCCCCGGCCGCCGCGGACCCCGGAGTGGGCGCGCTCCCCACGGCCGCCGCCGCCAGGGATGCGTTGAGGGCCAAAGGCACCGGCTCGTCCACCCCGAGCCGCTCGGGCTCGTCCACGACGAGGTTGCCGACGTCCTCACCCAGTCCGGTGCCCGGCCAGCCCCGGAAAGCTACGAGGGTGCTCACCACGACGAGCAGGAGCAGGGCTGAGGACACCAGCACGGTGGTGGTGCCGAAGCCGGCGATGTAGGCCTTGGAGGTGCGCATGGCAAATTTGGTCCTGCTCCGATGGTCGGCACGAAACCGGGAAAGCTTTAGCGCCTTCTCAGCCGATTTGCGGCGCCGCGCTCCAAGGCGCTGTTCGCCATACAGCTTCGCGAGAATGATTCTCGTTTACCCTCGGGGCCACATGGGCCTCGCAGCGCTTCCATCCCCGGCCGACCTGGCCGAGCTCCCGGCCACGCAGATCGCGCTCGCCGAGCTCGGGTTGCTGGCCGTGGCCGGAGGCCTGCTCGGGGCCGTCGTCGTTCTGCGCCGGCTTGCCTTCTTCTCGCACGCGGTCGGTACAGCCACCTTTCCCGGCCTCGTGGTGGCGGATGCCACAGGGTTCAGCGCCACCGTCGCCGGGCTCGCCGTCGCCACCGGCTATGCGGGCGGCGTCGATCGCGCCGGGCGGTCGGGCGGCGACCCCGGAGACACAGCCACCGGCCTGCTGCTCGTGACCGCGCTCGGCGGTGGGATCATCCTGGCCAGCGACGTGTTCGAATCGGGCGCAGCCGTGGACCGGCTCCTCTTTGGAACGGCGATCGGACTCGACGGCGGCGATCTCGCCCTCTCCGGAGTCGCCGCGCTGCTCGCCGTGGCCGGAACGGCGCTGCTCGGCAGGTTGTGGGTGGCCGCGGGCTTCGACCCCGTCTGGGCACCTCTCCTCGGCCTGCCGGCACGGCGCGCGGATCTGCTGCTGCTCCTGCTCGTGGCGATGACCGCGGTGGCGGCCCTGCCGGCGGTGGGGGCGCTGCTCGTGACCTCGATCTTCGTCGTGCCGGCGGCCGTGGCCCGGCTGTTCGCGCGTGGCGTGCGCGGCCTCCTCCTGGGGTCCGTGGCCGTGGCGGCGGCGCAGGGGGCGGTCGGCCTCTACCTGTCGATCTGGCTCGACGTGCCTCCCGGTCCCACGGTGGCCGTGCTGGGCGCGGGGGCCTATGCGCTGTGCGCTGCGGGCATCGGAGCTCGCGCGCGGCTTGCGGGCGTGGCGGCGTAGGTGGCACCCGTGCCCGCTGTGGCGGCGGCCGGCCTGTCCATCGGGTACGGGGCGACCCCCGTGCTCGAGGGAGTGGACTTCGAGGCGGCCGCTGGAACCATGCTGTGCGTCCTCGGGCCGAACGGCGGTGGCAAGACCACCCTCCTGCGGGCGCTGGCGGGTGACCTGCGTCCGCTCGCGGGCGAGGTGCGCGTTGCGGGTCGGCCCGCGTACCTGGCCCAGACCGAGCGCACCCGGCTGGATTTCCCGGTGAGCGCCCTCGACGTGGCGCTGATGGGCTCCCTGGCAAGCGGTCGCTGGTGGCTTCCGCCGCGACGGGCCGAGCGCCAGGCGGCCCACGCGGCCCTCGACCGCGTGGGACTGGGGGCCGAGATGGGCGAACGCTTCGGGGAGCTGTCCGGCGGGCAGCGCCAGCGAGTCCTGCTGGCGCGCGCGTTGACCCAGGATGCCGCAGTGATGCTGCTGGACGAGCCCTTCGCGGGAGTCGACCCCGCCAGCGGCGAGCGCATGACGGCGGTGTTCGAGGAGCTGCGAGGCGAGGGCCGGACGCTGCTCGTGTCGACGCACGATGTGGAGAGCGCGCGCTCCTTCGACCTCGTGCTGTGCCTGAACCGGCGTCAGGTGGCCTTCGGCGATCCGGGCAACTCGCTCGGTCGCGAGGTGCTCGAGGCCACCTACGGCAGCGACCTCGTGGTGCTGGAGGACGGCGATCGCCCCGTGCGGGCGATCACGGTCCAGCACCACGAGCACTGATCGCCATGGAGCCCCTGGATCTCCTCCTCGACCCCCTCCGCTCGGGCATCGGGCGGCGCGCGCTCGCAGAGGTGGTCCTGCTCGGAGCCATCTGCGGGGCCCTCAGCTTCTGGGTGACGAGCTTCCGGCTGAGCTACCCGGCCGAGTCACTCGCCCACGGGCTTCTCCCCGGGCTGGTGCTGGCTTCCCTGGCGGGCGTGCCGCTGCTGCTCGGAGGCGCTGGCGGCGTGGCCTTGTCGGCCGGCCTCGTGGCGCTCGCGAGTCGCGATCCCCGGGTCGAGGCCGACTCGGCCACCGCTGTGGTCGTGACCGGCATGTTCGGGCTTGGAGCGCTGCTCGCCCTCTCGCCCGACGCGCCCGCGCGGCTCGAGGAGCTGCTGTTCGGCGACCCCCTCGGAGTCACCGACTCCGACCTGCTCGCAGCGACGGCGCTGGCCACGCTGGGGGCAGGGGCACTGGCCATCCTCCACCGCCCTTTGTGCGCCGTGGCCTTCGATGCTCCCGGCACCGGGACGCTCGGGCTACGCCCGGGGGCCGTGCAGCTCGGACTGATGATGCTGCTTGCGGGCGCCGTCGCGGTGGCCGTGCAGGGGCTCGGGAGCCTGCTGGTGCTCGCCGTGCTGGTAGCGCCCGCGGTGGCCGTGCGCCACCACGCGGCGGGGCCGGGACGCGCGATGCTCGGCGGCGCCGTCGTGGCAGTGGCGGCCGGCGTCGTCGGCCTCTACGGGTCCTACCACCTGGGGAGCGCCGCGGGCGCATCCGTGGCCCTGGCCCTGTGCGCGGCGGCGGCGGCGGGTGCGGCGCTCCCGGAGAGGGTCAGGCCGGCCGGGGCTCCCCCGGCCGAGGGGAGTCCCCCTGCCGCGGATCCCCCGGCCCGCCGCGCATCCGCATGAGCGAGGCCGCCCCGGCCGCGATCATCGCCACGCTGATCAGCTGCGCCTGGGTCAGCCCGACCAGGACGTCCTCGTTTCGGCGCACGAACTCCACCAGCAGCCGCTCGGCGCCGGACAGCACCAGGTAGAGCGAGAACAGCGCGCCCGGCCGCACCCGGTCACGCAGGCTCCACAGGAGGAGCGCGACGAGGCCCAGCGCCACCGTCTCATAGACAGGGGTCGGGTGCACCTCCTCGAGGGTCCGCACCGTTCCCTCGGGGTAGGCCATCCCCCACGGCAGGTCGGTCGCCCGGCCGTAGTCGCCGTCGCCGGAGAGCTGGCATCCCAGCCGGCCGATGGCGTTCCCGAGCGCGAGCGAGGGGGCGCAGAGATCGAGTAGCCGCCGCTCGAGAAAGCCTCGCCGGTGCGCCCACAGCAGGACGCCCACCGCGCCACCGAGCAGGCCGCCGTACCACACGAGCCCCGAGCCGGAGAAGACGTTGTCGAGCAGGCCATCGGAGCGCTCGTAGTTCTCCACGATGTAGTCGAGGCGCGCTCCCACCAGGCCGCCGACGAGCGCCACGAAGGCGATCTCGTAGGCCCAGTCGACAGGCTTGCCGATCTCGGACAGCCGCCGCGCGACCAGCACCCCGGAGGCCAGGAACCCCACGGCGAAGCAGATGCCGAAGGTCTGAAGCGTCAGCGGTCCGAGGTCGAGCTCCGGGAACACGTTCCCGCACCCTAGTCGGCTTAGAGGTAGCCGAGCGGGTTCATCGGAGACCCGCCGATGCGCACCTCGAAGTGCAGGTGGTTGCCAAAGGAGTTGCCGGTATTGCCCACGTAGCCGATCACCTGACCCTGGCGCACGCCGGCTCCGCTCGAGGTGGCGTACCCGGACTGGTGGGCGTAACAGGTGGACATGCTGCTCGTGTGCTGGACGCAGGTGTAGTTGCCGTAGCCGCCGGTGAAGCCGAGCAGGACCACGCGACCGGAGTCCGCCGCCCGGATCGGCGTGCCCCCCGGGGCGGAGATGTCCAGGCCGGCATGGAGGCGCCCCCCGCGCGGCCCGAACGGCGAGGTGAGCGGACCGTTGACCGGCCAGATCAGGCGCCCGGAGCCGCGTCGGATCGGTCCCGCTCCAGGCCGCGGCACGAAGGCGCCGGGCGCTGCGCCGGAAAGGGCGCTGCGAACCTTGGCCTGCTCGCGCTCCAGCGAAGCGAGGTCCTCCTGGGCGCTGCGGCGGTCGCTGCGGACCTTCGCCAGCACCACGCGGCGGCCGTTTCGCTCCGTGCGCAACTCACCCTGTGCGGAGGCCAGCCGGTCGCGCGTGGAGGCGATGTCGTCGCGGCGGCGCAGGATCGCTGCTGCCGCCAGCTGCTTCTTCTCCTCGAGGTCGGCGAGCAGCCGCTCGGACTTCTCGGCGCGCGCCTTGAGCACGCGCACCTTGGCGACGATCTCGCGGTCCTGGTCGGAGATCCGCTCCAGGAACTCTGTCCGCTCGAGCAGGTCCGCAAAGCCGTCGGCCTCCAGCACGACGGTGAGGGCATCGGGCTCGTCGGCCTTGTACAGCTCGACGAGCCGGTCGGCCAGCGCGCCGCGCGAGGCCCTCAGCTCGGAGCGCGCTCGCTCGAGGCGGTGGCGCGCGACCTCCAGCTCGTCGCGCACCCGCAGCAACTCGCCGCGCTTGTCGTCGAGATCGGACTGCACGACCGTGAGCCGCTTCTGCGCGCCACGAATCTGTCCCTGAAGGCCTCCGATGCGCGTGTTGTAGCGCTGGATCGTCGTGGAGAGCACGCCCTCCTTGCGCTTTTTCGTCTCGACCTGGGCGCGCTTGGCCTGAATGCGTTTGGACAGGGGAGCCGACTGCCCGGGAAGCGGCAGCAGCAGGTAGGCCGCGAGGGCCAGGGTCATGGGCACCCAGAAGGTCTTTCTGATCGTCATATGGCGTCCCGGCGGCGCTTACGGAGTTAGCTGACGGGCTCGCGCGCTCTGCGCTACCCCACTCTCAGGTGGCGATTCGCCCTGCCAAAGGGTCTGGCTCCGGTTCCCCCGTTTACCCTGGTTATGCAGGGCAATTCAGCGTTCGGGACCGGGGCACCGTAGCACGGCAGACGCCTCCGGGCGCGCTTTTCCTGCCCCTGCAAAAGATCGTGCACGACCCCTCGCAACACCCCCTCACTACAATTTCGCTAATGGCGTCCCAGAAGGCGATCTTCCCCCGCGATGCGGGCCTGCAGGCCCGCATGCTGCTCACGATGTTCCTGCTCGGCCTCGTCTACGTCGTCTTCGTCGTGGCGCTGCTCTCGGCCGGCACCGGCGTGGCGGTGATGCTCGTGGTGGTAGGCGGGCTCACGCTCGCGCAGCTCTTTCTGTCCGACAAGCTCGCCCTGGCGGCGATGGGCGCCAAAGAGGTCACACCACAGGAGGCGCCCGGCCTCCACGCGATGATCGAGCGCCTCTGCATCCAGGCCGATCTGCCCAAGCCGAAGGTCGCCGTGGCGGATACCGACATGCCGAACGCCTTTGCGCTCGGGCGCTCCCAGAAGAAGGCCACGGTCTGCGCGACGACCGGAATCATGCGCACGCTCTCTCCCACCGAGCTCGAAGGCGTCATGGCGCACGAGCTCGCGCACGTGAAGAACCGGGACGTGCTGATCATGACCATCGCGAGCTTCTTCGCAAGCGTCGCGGCGATGATCATGCAGTTCTCCTTCTTCTTCGGCGGTGGGGACGACGATGACGGCGCCCCCGCCTTCCTGGTGGTACTGCTCGTCTCGCTGCTCGTCTACGTCATCTCGTTCGTCCTGATGCTCGCCCTCTCGCGCTACCGGGAGTTCTCCGCCGACCGCGGCGCTGCGCTCGTCACCGGGCGCCCGAGCGCGCTGTCGTCGGCTCTCATGCGGATCTCCGGCGCGATGCAGGGGATCCCGCAGGAGGACCTGCGCAAGGCCGAGCGGCTGAACGCCTTCTTCATCGTCTCCCCGAGCGTCAAGGGCGCGATCCAGAACATCTTCGCCACGCACCCGCCGATGGAGAAGCGGATCGAGCGCCTCAACGAGCTCGAGGCACAGCTTCAGCGGCCCGCCACGGCGTGAGCGCTCCAACCTGATGGGCTTCCTCGACGCGGTGCTGGGAGGGCGCAAGAAGCTGAAGGCGCCCGCTCCCGACCGCCTGTTCGCGATGACCACTGCCTACGTGACGATGCAGACCGGGCTCGGCATCGAGAGCGCCGGCGCCGCGGGCATCGTCTTCCAGCCGCTGGTGACGGCTGACTTCGAGCAGATACTGAAGGACGCCGAGGAGCTCCTGTCCGGCACGGCGCAGGAGACCGGCACGACACTCGAGTCCGACGACGACGAGCACGGCTACCGCTGGATCATCCTGCGCGACTCCGATTTCGAGGACATAGTCGTCTCGCTGAACACGATCTCGACCGAGCTCCAGGCCGGTGGCTACGGCGACCGTCTGCTGTGTGCGGTCTTCCCCTTCGAGGACAAGGGCAGGCGGGTCTACTTCATCTACAACTACACGCGCGGCACGTTCTATCCATTCGTGCCCGCCGGGGGCGAGCAGCAGCGCGACTCCGAGGCCGAGCTGAGGCTCAAGGGGCAGCTCGACAGGGAGCTCCCCTTCGAGGCCGAGCTGGCGCGCTGGTTTCCGCTTTGGGAGATCCCGCTGTAGCCGTGCTCCGACACCCTGTCAGAGCTCCCTTGGACTTCCCCCTCATGAGACAAACGAGACTTCGACCAACCCGCACGGCGCTCGTCCTGCTGACGATCCTGCTCGCCTTCGGCCTCGCCGCCTGCGGCAGCGATGACGACAGCGGCGACTCTGGCAGCTCCGGCAAGACCGAGGCCGTCGAGAAGGCCTTCCTGACCGCGATGGTGTCTCACCACGAGTCCGCCATCACGATGTCGGCGATCGCCAAGGAGAAGGGTGAGGATCCATTCATCACGAAGCTCGCGGGCGACATCACCTCGGCCCAGGAGCGCGAGATCGACGAGATGGACGCGATCTACAAGCGTCTCTTCAAGACCACCCTGAAGCCCGACCCTGGCGCTCACGACGGTCTCGGCTTGAGTGCTGAGCAGGCCGGGATGACCCACTCCGAGGGCACCAGCAAGATGCTGGAGGCGGCGGATCCCTTCGACCGCGCCTTCGTCGACGAGATGGTGCCGCACCACGAAGGCGCCATCAAGATGGCCAACGTCCTCCTCAAGAGCACGAAGGACGACCAGTTGCGCAAGCTGGCCGAGGGGATCGTCTCGACGCAGGATACCGAGGTGAAGGAGATGAACGCCTTCCGTACCAGGGAGTACGGCGGACCCGTGCCCGAGGGCGCCGGGCATGGTGGCGGCAAGCAGCAGCCCGAGGGCGAAGAGCACGGCGCCGGGCACTCACCTTGACCACGTTGTGCGCGGCCTTTCAGATCGCCATCAGCCCTTCGAGCGGCTGCGCTTGATCTGGTTGGCACGCCGCGCCAGCTCGTCGAGCTCGCCGGGCTCGAGCTCGTCGACCAGATTGACCAGAGCCGCGCGACGGGCCTCGGGGGAGGCGCCGGCAAGGCGCTCGCCGATCGAACGCGACAGGTACTCGGACTCCGCCAACTTCGGTCTGTAAAGGAACGCGCGGCCCTTGCGACTGCGGACCAGGAGTCCCCGCTCGACCAGCCGGTTGAGCACGGTCTGCACGGTGTTGTAAGCCGAGTCGCGCTTCGGCCCTTCGGCGCGGACCTGGTCGACGGTGGCCTCTCCGAGGTTCCAGACGGCACTCATCACCTCGGCCTGCAGGTCGCCACGGAAGTCCAGTGCGGTCTTGGAGCGTCTGCTCATGGGTGTCGTTTCGTTCCCGGAGTCGCCCTTGATGGTGGCGCCGTGCGGTCCTCGGCCGCAATGCTAGTGGCTCCGACGCTGTGTAGGACCGACTGGCTTCGTCGCGCTCCGGGGGCGCTACGGTGTAGGAGATGGGACCGCTGAGCGTCGCCTGGGGCCGCCGCCGCGCACTCCTGGTCCCGGCGGTCCTGTTGGCCGCGACCTCGGTTGGCGCCGGCTGCGGCGGAAGTGAAGGGGCCTCCGGACCCGTGACGGGCTCCGACGATCCCGTAGTCGAGGATCCGGGGCCGGTCCATGTCCACGGCCTCGGCGTGGACCCGCGCGACGGCGCGCTGTTCATCGCCACCCACACCGGGCTGTTTCGCGCCCCGGACGGCGAGCGGCAGGCCAGGCGCGTGGCCGGGCGCTATCAGGACACGATGGCCTTCACGGTCATCGGTCCCAACCGCTTCCTCGGCTCCGGCCACCCGGACGGTCGCGAGAGGCTGCCGCCGTTTCTCGGTCTGATCGAATCCCGCGACGCCGGCCGGAGCTGGAAGCCGACCTCACTTCAAGGAAGGGTCGACTTCCACCTGCTCGAGGTCGCGGGCCGGCGGGTCTATGGCTTCGGCTCGGACTTTCAAACCCGTAAGCCGCGCTTCATGGTCAGCGAGAACCGAGGACGCGCCTGGTCTGATCGCGAGATCCCGGAGCCGTTCATCAGCCTTGCGGTCGATCCCGACGACGACCAGCGCCTGATCGCCTCCGGAGCGAGCGGCCTCTTTCTCTCACCCGACGCCGGCGTGACGTGGCGTCCGCTTCAGGGGGCTGCAGGATTGGTGGCCTGGCCGCGAAGTGACCGGCTGTATCTGGCCGAGCAGAACGGAGCGGTCAGCGTCAGCGCCGGCGGGGGGCGAGGCTGGCAGGCGGTCGGCCAGCTCGGAGGAGCGCCCTCGGCATTTGATCTCGGCCGCGGGACTCAACTGCTCGCCGCGCTGCACGACGGAACCGTCAAGCGGTCGAGCGATGGCGGAATGACCTGGAGCGTTCGGTCGCGGCCGTGAGAGCCTGATCGAGAGCCGCGGGTGGGTTCTCAGTCTGGAATCAGACCTTCCCCGCTGAACTCCCCCTTCGCCTCCTCGAAGGAGACGTCCCGCGGCGGCAGGATCACGTCGGACTCCATCAACTCCTCCTCGCCGAGGGCGTTGCCGTCGGCCCTCACGATCTCGAGCATCTGCGCCCACAGCTCCTTGAAGCCGGTCTCATCGCCCGCCTCGACGGCGCTGACCGCGCGGTTGTCCAGCTCGTTCAGGCGCTCCTGATCCTCGTCGGGCAGGCGGAACTGACCCTCACCCGAGATACGGACGATCACTTACCCTCCCCCTCGCCCTGCTCGATCTGCGGGGCCTCCTCGGCGCCCCCCGTGCCCAACTCGGCCTTCATCTTGGCCAGCTCGTCGTCGACCTGAGAGCCCGCGCCGATCTGGGCCAACTCGCGGTCGATGTCGTCCTGGCCGCCGCCGAGCTGGGTGATGTCGTCGAAGGCCCCGGCCTGCTCCAGCTCCTCGACCGCCGAGGCGCGCGCGCGCATGTTCTCGGTCTTGTCCTCGGCGCGCTGGATCGCCAGCCCGAGGTCGGCCATCTGCTCGCCGACCCCGTTCGCGGCCTCTGAGATCTGGACCTGCGCCTCCGCCGCGGAGTACTGAGCCTTGATGACCTCCTTCTTGGTGCGGAAGGTCTCGATCTTCGTGCGAAGCTTCTTCTCGTTCTCGATCAGCCCTTCCTGCTGCTTCTCGAGCTCGGCGATCTGGCCGTCGAGCGACTGCAGCTCGGTCTGCGCAACCGTCTTGCGCTCGAGGGCCGCGCGGGCAAGGTCATCGCGGCCCTGGGACATCGCCTGGCGGGCCTGCGTGTCGAGCTTGACGACCGACTGCTCGAGCTTCTGGGACTGCATCTGCAGGCGCTTCTTTGAGGTCACCACGTCGGCGATGCCCTTCTTGACGTTCTGCAGCAGCTCAACCTGCTTCTGATAGCCGTAGTCGAGCGTCTCGCCCGGATCCTCGGCCCGATCGAGCATCTTCGAGATCCTGGCCTTGATCACTGTGGACATCCGTCCGCCGAGACCTGCCATGCCAGCCTCCTTCTCCATCTCTCGTGGGTCCGTGCTCCGGTCGATCC
>JBPCJI010000032.1:0-3569 GCA_051005475.1 Thermoleophilaceae bacterium | reverse complement strand
CCGGGCGGGCTGGGTGGGCGCCTTGTACGCTGGGCGCGTGGGGGCAACACCCCCCCCGGTCCTCCAAGAGCCCGCCCGCCTAGACGCCCGCCGAGGCGCCCGGAGAGGCGCCCGGAGAGACGGCGGGCGAGACGGGCGGCGAGACTCCGGTGCCCAAGCCGGCGCGGGCGCCGGCACCCGAAGCCGGGGCCAAGGGCGAGGTCACCGAACAGGAGCTGACCCGCCTGCAGCGCACCGTGTCGCGCCGGATGGCCGAGTCCAAGGCCACGGTGCCCGACTTCGCGCTCGAGCTGGACGTGGACATGACGCTGTGCATCGAGCTGCGCGAGCGCCTCAAGGAGCAGACGGAGAGCGCGCCGTCGTTCAACGACATGGTCGTCAAGGCGGCCGCCTCGGCCCTGCGCGAGCACCCCCGCGTGAACGGCGCATATCGCGACGGGCGCTTCGAGCTGTACTCGAGGGTCAACGTGGGGATCGCCGTGGCGGCGCAGGAAGCGCTGGTGGTGCCGGTGATCCCGGACGCTGACCAGAAGTCGATGGGCGAGATCTCACGCCGGGTGCGCCGGCTGGTCGAACGCGTGCGCGAGGGTGAGATCACCCCGCCCGAGCTGAGCGGCGGCACGTTCACGGTGTCCAACCTCGGCATGTACGGGATCGAGCGGTTCACAGCGATCGTGAATGCCCCCCAGGCGGCCATCCTCACCGTCGGCGCGCTGATGAAGAAGCCCTGGGTGGACGACCGCGGGCGGGTCGTGGCACGCGACCTGATGACGCTGACGCTGGTATGCGACCACCGCATCCTCTACGGCGCCGACGGCGCCGAGTTCCTCGCACGCGTTCGGGCGCTGCTCGAGCAGCCGCTTTCGCTGGCGCTGTAGCGCTGCGGGCCCGTCCCGCGTGCCCGGAAACGGGGCGAGGAGGTTGACACAGGCTCTGAACCCTCAGATACTCGCCCGGCACGGTCGGGAAACCACTAATGAGGAGCGGGAAAATGGGTAGGGACAAGAGCTGGCTGGTACCCCTTTTGGGCGTTCTCTTCCTCGTGGTGGTGATCGTGGGCTTCACGATCAGCGGCGAGCCGCCGGACCCGAAGGACGACTCGGCCCAGAAGCTCGTCGACTTCTACGTCGACAAGAAGAGCAGCCTGATAGCCGGCTCCTTCCTGGAAGGGCTCGCGGCCGCGCTACTGGTGTTCTTCGGCGCCTACCTGCGAGAGGCGCTGCGCGTCGCCGCGGGCGGGAAGGACTTCCTCTCGACCGCCGCGTTTGCAGGCCTGCTCCTGATCGCGGTCGGATTCACGGTCGACGGCTCGATCAACCTGGCGCTCGCCGAGACCGCCGAGGACATCGACCCCGCCGGCGTCCAGGCACTGGCCGCCCTCTTCCACAACGACTTCATCCCCTTCGCGACAGGAGCCGTGATCTTCCTGCTCGCGACCGGGATCTCGGTGCTGCAGCACGGGGCGTTACCGAAGTGGATCGGCTGGATCGCGATCGTGCTCGCGGTGATCGGCTTCACGCCGATCGGCTTCGTGGCCTTCATCGGCTCCGGGATCCTGATCGCCATCATCGGCGTGGTGCTTGCGACCCGCGGACGGGCACGGCCGGCCACTCCCGCGGCCACTTCCTGAGCGACCCGCCCCCGGGGACCCCTCAAGCGCCCGCGGCCGGGGGCGCGGTGGGGTCCTCGGCCTCGGAGGCCGGCTTTTCGCGCGCCAGATAGTCCTCGAAGTCCATCGGCCGGTCGCGGCAGCGCTCGGCCACGGCGAATAGGTCAGACATCGTCGAGACCTCCTCGACCTGCTCCTTGAGGAACCACTGCATGAACTGCTCGCTCACGTAGTCGTTCTCGTTCCGGGCGATCGCGGCGAGGCCCGAGATCTGGGCGGTGACCTTGCGCTCCTGCTCGAGCGCCACCCCGATCGGGCTGACCCAGTCCTCGAAATCGGTCCGGGGCGCAGCCACGCCGGGAATGGCCGGCCGCACCTCCGCGTCGAGGAGGTACTGCACCATCATCATCGCGTGCGTGCGCTCCTCGGCGGACTGTTCGTAGAAGAAGGCGGCAAGACGCGGGAGCGTCATCTCGTCGTAGAAGACCGCGAGCGCCACGTACTGCTGCGCGGCGCCCATCTCGCGGCCGATCTGGGCGTTCAACTCTTCGACGAACTGCTGGGCGGGCATGGACGAGCCTCCTCGAGACGGGGGGTGCGACGCTAGCGGAAGCCCGCTGCCCGGCTCACTGACGTCGTGTGGGGCCGACTTGCGCGACGCTCCGAGAACAGGCGATAGGGTGCCGGCTGAGGCGGCGTGGGCCCAAACCTCCCGAGCACGCCGCGATCGGGGACGACCTTGGCACTGGACAGATTTCGCAAGCGGCGTGACGAAGAGCCCCCGGACGGTGGGCAGCACGGAGGGAACCCGGGCGAGGAGGCCCCCCGCGCAGCGGAGCCGGCATCCGGCGCCGACCTCATCGACGCCATGGCCCGTGACCGCGAGAGGGTCATGAACGGCGAGATCTCCTCGGACGAGTACCGCCGCCGGGTCGCCGTGCTGCTGCGCGATGCGAGTCCCGAGGAGATCGCGGCCGCCTCGGCGGGGCTCTCCTCGACGTCGGAGTTCTCACACGTGCGCGCCTCGGCCGAGGCCGGCGGGTTTGCCCCGGCGCGTGGGGCCGCTCCGATGAGCGTGGCGCGCACGGCTGCGATCGAGCGGCTCACCGAGCTCAGGGCCGCCGGGAAGATCGACGAGGAGAGCTTCCTGCGCGAGAAGGAGCGGCTCTCCCGCTACGGGCAGTAGGCCTCTCGCCGGCGTCCCTGCCTGGGCTTGGCAGCGCAACCGGGCCGGGGTAGGGTACGTGCGTGCGGCTCTTTGCCCAGGACACCAAGGTCGAGGCGCTGAAGGGAGCTTCGCTGTTCGAGGGCCTCTCCCGCAAGGAGTTGGTCGAGTTGGCCAGGATCACCGAGGACGTGGAGGTCCCGGAGGGCAAGGTGCTATGCAAGGAGGGGGAGCTCGGTCAAGAGTTCTTCGTGATCATCGAGGGAGAGGCCGAGGTCACGCGGCGCGGAAAGCCCCTGGCGACCAACAGGAAAGGCGATTTCTTCGGGGAGATCGCGCTGCTGGAGAACACACCGCGAGTGGCGACGGTCACGGCCACGACGCCACTCCGCTTCTTCGTCCTCACCAGTCAGGACTTCCGCCACCTGCTCGACGAGAACCCCAAGGTGGAGCGCAAGGTCCTGCACGCGCTTGCCAGGCGCGTGCTTGTGCTCTCGAAGGACCCGACTCTCGCGTCCTGACCGCGCGGCACCTCCACGCTGCGCCATCAAGCCCGCGCGGGCACGGGCGCGATCAGGCGAACCGGAATCCCGTTGGGGCGATCGGCAGGTCGGTCGGGCTGGAGGGCAGCCCGTCCGGCGGCTCAAAAAGGTTGAACTCCTTCGGCGCGGTGTCGTTGGGGGTGTCGGGGTGAAAGACAGCGGCGAGATACTGGATGTGGTCGCGGCCCACCGACAGCTCGGACTGCCCGCCGCCGTAGGCCTGGATCCCCTCCCGCTCACAGAAGTCATAGGC
>JBPCJI010000031.1:0-21741 GCA_051005475.1 Thermoleophilaceae bacterium | reverse complement strand
CGAGCGCACCGAGGTACTCCACGGAGGAGTGCTCGAGGCCACGCCGGTAGAGGGCCCAGGTCAACGGCTCCAGGTTCTCCTCGGTGGCACTCTGCCCGCCGGCCATCTGACCGTGCACGACCGATATCGCCACGCTCGCCGCCCACAGCACGGAGAAGGTGGGCAGCAGGTCGGTGCCGCCCCACGGGGCCGAGATCTCCTCGACGTCGTGCCCCAGGGAGCTGAGCAGCTCGGCGGCGTCGCGGGCCCCTCGCTCGCAGACCGGGTCGAGATCCGCCGCGATCGGCATGTCGAGGGTCAGCCCGATTCGCAGCCTGCCCGGCTCACGCGCCGCGACGGTGGCGAAGGGCTCGCGTGGTGGCGGAGCCCAGTTGGCGTCTCCCGGCTCGTAGCCGGCCATCACGTCGAGCAGCGCCGCGCTGTCGCCCACGGTGCGCGTGAGCGCGCCGTCGGTCGAGAGGAAGTGCTCGCCGATGTCGGGCGCCCGGGAAATCCGGTTGCGTGCCGGCTTGAGGCCTACGAGCCCGCAGCACGCCGCGGGGATGCGGATCGAGCCGCCCCCGTCGCTGCCGTGGGCCACCGGGACGGTCCCCGCCGCCACGGCGGCGCCCGCGCCGCCGCTCGAGCCGCCGGGCGTGCGCGAGGTGTCCCACGGGTTGCGCGTCGGGCCAAAGCGCCGTGGCTCGGTCACGGGCGGGATGCCGAACTCCGGCGTGGCGGACTTCCCGACGATCACGAAACCCGCGTCGCGGAAGCGGCGGACGAGCGCATAGTCGTAGTCGGGCGTGTACTCGCCCAGCAGCTCGGATCCCTGTGCCATCCGCAGCCCCGCGACCGGCGCGAACAGGTCCTTGATCGCGATCGGCACCCCGGCAAACGGGCGTTCGTCGCCCGGCTCGATGGCATCGGCCGCCGCGCGGGCGCCCTCCGCGTCGACGAGCGTGTACGCGTTCAGGGCGGAGTCCACGCGCTCGATCCGGGCAAGCGAGGCCTCCACGAGCTCGCGCGCTGTCACCTCCCCCTCGCGGACCATGCGCCCGAGCTCGACGGCCGGTTTGCGGAGGAGGTCGGACATCGCCCTATTCTTCCGTCTCCGGCGCCCCGCTGGTAGCCTCGGAAGGCTCGCGGCGGTAGACGCCTACCCGCCCGGGATCCCTTGCCAATGACCGGAACCGCTGCCCAGAGTCCCCAGAGGGGCCTGTATGCCCCGACCCACGAGCACGACGCGTGCGGCGTGGCCTTCGTCGCGCGCCTGCACGCTCCGCCCTCGGCGGCCGTGATCGAGCACGCGCTGGTGGCCCTCGAGCATCTCGAGCACCGCGGCGGGCAGGGCGCCGATCCGGACACCGGCGACGGGGCCGGGATACTCTTCCAGCTCCCCCACGCCTTCCTGCGCGAGGCCGTCGAGTTCGAGCTGCCCGAGCCCGGCACCTACGGGGTCGGGGTGTGCTTCCTTCCCCGCGCCGAGGATGACCGCTCCGCGGCGATCTCCCTGCTCGAGCGCACGGTCGAGGCGGAGGGCCACACCGTGCTCGGGTGGCGCGAGGTGCCGGTGGACGAGACCGCCTGCGGCGAGGGAGCACTGAGGACCGCGCCCCACGTGGCCCATCTCTTCGTCGGTGCCGGGGAGGGAGTGGGCGGTGACCAGGACGCCTTCGAACGTGGGCTCTACGTGATCCGTCGGGTGGTCGAGCGCGAGCACCGGGAGGGCCTTGCGATCCCGACTCTGTCCTCGCGCACCCTCGCCTACAAGGGCATGCTGACGGCGCCGCAGCTGTCGCGCTTCTTCAGCGACCTCCGCGATCCCCGTCTGGCCAGCAGCCTGGCCGTGGTGCACTCGCGCTTTTCCACCAACACCTTTCCCAGTTGGGAGCTGGCACATCCCTACCGGATGACCGCCCACAACGGCGAGATCAACACCGTGCGCGGGAACCGCAACTGGATGCGCGCCCGCGAGGAGCAGCTGGAATCGCCGCACTTCGGCGAGGACATCAAGAAGCTCCTGCCGATCCTCAACGGGGAGCTCTCGGACTCGGCCTCGCTCGACGCGATGCTCGAGCTGCTCGTGCTCTCCGGGCGGTCGCTGCCCCACGCCATGTCGATGCTGATCCCGGAGGCCTACAACGGCCGGCGCGAGCTCTCGGAGGAGGTGCGCGACTTCTTCTCCTACCACGACTCGCTGATCGAGCCCTGGGACGGTCCGGCAGCGGTGGCCTTCACCGACGGCCGCTCGGTCGGGGCGACGCTGGATCGCAACGGGCTGCGCCCAGGGCGCTGGCTCGAGACCCGCGACGGCTGGGTCGTCTTCGCCTCGGAGGCGGGCGTCCTCCAGCTCGACGAGTCCGACGTCGTCGCCAAGGGCCGGCTGCACCCCGGCAAGCTCCTGTTCGTGGACGTCGAGGGGGGCCGGGTCGTGGGCGACGCCGAGCTCAAGGCGCAGCTCGCCGCGCGGCAGCCGTATGGCAAGTGGCTCTCCGAGCGGGCCGTGCGGATCGAGGACATCGAGGACCGCTGTCCGCGGCTGCCGCGGGTGGAGCCTCTGCGTGCCAAGCAGCTGGCGTTCGGGTGGCGCGAGGAGGACCTCGGCGTGCTGCTCGACCCGATGGTGCGCTCCTCCGCCGAGCCCACGGGCTCGATGGGCAACGACACCGCCCTGGCGGTCCTCCCAGACCGCCGACCGCCGCTCTTCAACTACTTCAAGCAGCTGTTCGCGCAGGTGACCAACCCGCCGATCGATCCGATTCGCGAGTCGATCGTGATGAGCCTCCAGGCGTGCGTGGGGCCGGAGATCAACCTGCTGGGCGAGACCCCCGACCACTGCCATCAGCTCGTGATGTCCCAGCCGATCCTGCGCAACTTCGAGCTCGAGAAGCTACGGCAGGTGGACCATCATGTGTTCGCGGCCCGCACCGTGGACATCACCTGGCCGGTGGCGCAGGGGCCGGACGGGATGGCCGCCCGCCTGGAGGAGATCTGCCAGGAGGCCTCGGAGTGGGTCAACGACGGTGTCACGATCCTGATCCTCTCCGATCGCAACCTGGGCGCCGAGCGCGCGGCCCTCCCCTCGCTGCTCGCAACCTCCGCGGTGCACCACCACCTCGTGCGGCAGGGAACCCGCCTGCGCTGCGGGCTCGTCGTGGAGACCGGTGAGGCGCGCGAGGTACACCATCTCGCCTGCCTGATCGGCTACGGCGCGGCGGCGGTCAACCCGTACATCATGTTCGAGTCGCTCTCGGCGATCCAGCGCGAGGGCCGCCTGCCCGACGACCTCGACCAGGCGGACGCGGTGAACGCGCTGATAAAGGCGATCGGCAAGGGCCTGCTCAAGGTCCTGTCGAAGATGGGCATCTCCACGATCCGCTCCTACACAGGCGCGCAGATCTTCGAGGCGATCGGGCTCAGCCCGGAGCTGGTGGAGCGCCACTTCACGGGCACGCCCTCGCGGGTGGGCGGCATCGGGCTCGATGTGCTGGCCGGAGAGGCGCTGGACCGCCACGCGCGCGCCTACCCCGCGGCGGCCTCGACGCTGCTGCCGCCCGGCGGGGTCTACGCGTGGCGCCGCGGCGGCGAGTTTCACGGCTGGAACCCCGAGACGATCGCCACCCTCCAGCACGCCGCGCGGGGCCAGGACGGGCCGGAGGCCTACGAGCGCTTCCAGCGGTACGTGAACGACGTCGCCGTCAGGCGCTCGACGCTGCGCGGCCTGCTGCGTTTCCGTGAGGACGTCGAGCCCGTCCCGATCGATGAGGTGGAGAGCGCGGCGGACATCGCGAAGCGCTTCAAGAGCGGGGGGATGAGCCTTGGCGCGCTCTCACCGGAGGCACACGAGACGCTCGCCGTCGCGATGAACCGCGCGGGCGGCAAGTCGAACACCGGCGAGGGCGGTGAGGACCCGGCCCGCTTCCACGACGAGCGCCGGTCGGCCATCAAGCAGGTCGCCTCGGGGCGTTTTGGGGTCACGATCGACTACCTCGTGAATGCCGACGAGCTGCAGATCAAGATCGCCCAGGGCGCCAAGCCCGGGGAGGGCGGCCAGCTTCCCGGCCACAAGGTGGACCCCTACATCGCGGGGCTGCGCCACTCGACCCCCGGGGTCGGGCTGATATCCCCGCCGCCACACCACGACATCTACTCGATCGAGGACCTCAAGCAGCTGATCTACGACCTGCGCTGCGCGAACCCCGACGCGCGGGTGTCGGTGAAGCTCGTGTCCGAGATCGGCGTGGGCACCGTGGCCGCGGGCGTGGCCAAGGCAAACGCCGACCACGTGGTCATCGCCGGGCACGACGGCGGCACCGGCGCCTCGCCGCAGTCCTCGATCCACCACGCCGGCGTGCCGTGGGAGATCGGCCTGGCGGAGACGCAGCAGACGCTGCTGCGCAACGACCTGCGTTCGCGCATCGTCGTGGAGACCGACGGGCAGCTGCGCACCGGCCGCGACGTGGTGATCGCCGCCCTGCTCGGCGCGGACGAGTTCGGCTTCTCGACCGCCCCGCTGATCGCGCTCGGCTGCGTGATGATGCGGGTGTGCCACCTCAACACCTGTCCGGTCGGGATCGCCAGCCAGGACCCCGAGCTGAGGCGACGATTCGCGGGTCAGCCCGAGCACGTCGTTAACTACCTGTTCATGGTCGCCGAGGAGGCCAGGACGATCATGGCCTCGCTCGGCGTGCGCACCGTGGACGAGCTGATCGGCCGCACCGAGCTGCTTCGCCCCGACGAGGCGATCGACCACTGGAAGGCGCGGGGACTTGACCTCGCTCCGTTGCTCGCGGTGCCCGAGCAGGCATACGGCCGCCCGCGCAACCGCATCCGCGCGCCCGACCCGGTGCTCGGGGACGCGATCGACCACGAGCTGATCGAGGCCTGCGCGAGCGCGATCGAGCGGGGCGAGCCCGTGCGGCTGAAGCGCGCGATCGAGAACAAGAACCGCGCCGTGGGGGGGCTCCTCTCCAGCAGGATCGCCCGCGTGCACGGCCCGGAGGGCCTCGCCGAGGGGGCGATCGAGATCGGCTTCCGGGGCTCGGCCGGCCAAAGCTTCGGCGCGTGGCTCGCGCCGGGTGTCACCTTGACGCTGCACGGTGACGTGAACGACTACGCGGGCAAGGGCCTCTCGGGAGGAACGCTGTGCGTGCGCCCGCCGGAGAACGCAGGCTTCGCCGCCGAGGACTGCGTGATCGCCGGCAACACCACGCTCTACGGCGCCACCTCGGGCAAGGCGTTCTTCCGCGGGTACGCCGGCGAGCGCTTTGGCGTGCGCAACTCGGGTGCCTCCACCGTGGTCGAGGGCCTCGGTGACCACGGCTGCGAGTACATGACCGGCGGGTGCGTGGTCGTGCTGGGTCCGACCGGGCTCAACTTCGCCGCCGGGATGAGTGGCGGGCTGGCCTACGTGCTGGACGTCGACGGCGAGTTTCGCGAGCGCTGCAACACGGAGCTGGTCGGCTTCGACACGATCACTCCCGACGACGCGTTGGGGCTGCGCGACCTGATAGCCGAGCACGCCGCGCGCACGGGGTCGCCGGTGGCCGCGGGCGTGCTCGAGGGGTGGGACGCCCAGCTCCCGCGCTTCGTGAAGGTGATGCCCCACGACTACAAGCGGGCGCTCGCCGAGCTGGCGCCGGACACCCCCGACAAGGCCGCGGCGTGATGGCGGCGCGCTGATGGGCGAGCAGGGCGCCTTCCTGCGCCTTCACCGGGTGGGCTTTGACAAGCGCGACCCCGCGGAGCGCGTGGGCGACTACAAGCAGTACTTCGAGCTCCCACCTGAGGAGACCCTCCGCGAGCAGGGCGCCCGCTGCATGGACTGCGGCGTGCCGTTCTGCCATGAGGCGTGCCCGCTCGGCAACAAGATCCCCGAATGGAACGACCTGGTCTACAGGGACCAGTGGCGCGACGCGCTCGTCCAGCTGCACGCCACCAACGACTTCCCGGAGTTCACAGGCCTGATCTGCCCCGCGCCGTGCGAGTCGGCCTGCGTGCTCAACATCAACGACGACGCGGTCACGATCGAGCAGATCGAGCTGGCCATCGTGACGCGCGGGTTCGAGGAGGGCTGGATCGTCCCGACCCCTCCCGAGCGGCGCACCGAGCGCACGGTGGCCGTCGTAGGGTCGGGGCCCGCAGGGCTGGCGGCGGCCTCGCAGCTCAACCGCCTCGGGCACGAGGTCACCGTGTACGAGCGCGACGAGGCCCCCGGGGGCCTGCTGCGCTTCGGGGTTCCGGATGCAAAGCTCGAGAAGTGGATCATCGACCGCCGGCTCGAGCTACTCGAGCAGGAGGGCGTCCGGTTCGAGTGCGACGTCGACGTGGGCAGGCAGCTCACCGTGCCCGACCTCTGGCGCCGCCACGACGCGGTGGTGGTGGCGACCGGTTCCCGCGTGCCCCGCCAGATCGAGGTGCCGGGCTCGCGGCTGGAGGGCGTTCACCCGGCGATGGACTCCCTCTATGGCCGCAACCGCTGGGTGGCAAGCCAGGAGGGACGCCCGGCGCGGGAGGACGGCGAGAGGATCTCGGCCGCCGGAGCGCGCGTGGTGGTCGTGGGGGGCGGGGACACCGGGATGGACTGCGTGTCCAACGCCCTGCGCGAGGACGCCCAGGACGTGTTGCTGCTCGACGTATACCCCGAGCTGCCGGCATCGGGGCGCGATGCCCGGACCCCGTGGCCGCTGCCGCCCAAGCGCACTCGTAGCACCTACGCGCTGGAGGAGGGCGGCGAGCGCCGCTGGGCCGCCCAGGTCACGGAGATAGTCGGACGCGACGGGCGGGTGGCCGGCGTGCACGGGCGCCGCGTTGAGGGCAGCTCCTCGCGTGACCTGCGTCCGGTGCCCGGCAGCGAGTTCGACCACGAGGCGGACCTCGTCCTGGTGGCGATCGGCTTCACCCACCCCGAGCACGAGGGGCTGATCTCAGAGCTCCAGCTCGACCTCGACGCGCGCGGCAACGTGCTGGCACCCGTCTACTCCACCCGGACCGAGGGCGTCTTCGCATGCGGCGATGCCCGCATCGGGCAGTCGCTGGTGGTCACGGCGATCGCGGAGGGCCGCCGCTGCGCCCGCGTGGTGGACCGCCATCTCGGGGGCACCGGCGTGGCCCGGCCGGTCACCGCCGAGTCGATGTTCGCCTTCGAGGACGGCGACCCCCAGTCGCTGCGCCACCAGGCCGAGACTGCGGGCACGGTGACGGTCGGAGACGCATTCTGGTCGGGTCCGCGCGACGAGGGTTGAGGGGCCCCACGGCGCCGGGCCAAGCCCCGGGCGCACCGTCTCCCCCTACTCCGACGGTGGCGCCGCCTCGCCTGGTTCCTGATCGCCGTTGATCTTCCAACCTCCGGCCCAGCCCCTCAGCTCCATGGTGCCTGCCGTCGTTCGGGCACCCGCCGAACCCCTCGTCGGCTCAGGCCTCGACCCTTGCGCCCCGATCGAGCAGCAGTGCGAGCAGCTCACCCACCTGATGGTCGCCCTCGTCCGCGCCCCGCAGCGGCAGCTCGGGGTGAAGCTCGTAGAAGTTGCGCGCGCCGAGACGGTGCTTTGTCAGGTAGCCCTCCTCGCACAGCTCGGAGACGAGGCCGTGAGTGGCGCGCTCGGTGAGGTCCACCCTGACGGCGATGTCCCGCAGACGCGTCCCCGGGTCGCGCGCGATGCAAAGCAGGACGCGCGCATGGTTGGTGAGGAAGGAGACGCCCGTCACGCCGGGCAGAATATCAGACGGCCGGATCTTGATGCTGTCAACCAGCGGCATCTCACATGAAACGTCGTGCTGTCCCTGGGCGATCGTACTGACGCCAAGCGACGCTGCTGAGCCGGGTGCTGAGCCGGGGAAGTGGGCCCTCCTCCCAGGCAGGGCAGCCTGCCGTGCGTGGTGGCCGGTTTCGGTTCGGGGGGTCCGCCGGGCGGCTGTTCAGCTGCGGGTGCCGGCTGTTTCTCCGGGCAGGCGGGCGGGCTCTTCGTCGAGCGTGATGAAGTGGAGGTTGAAGCGGCCCACGGTGAGCGTGTCCCCGTCACCGAGCTCGGATAGCTCTACGCGCTCCCCGTTGCGGAACACCCCGTTGAGGCTGCGATCGTCGAGCACCTTCGTGCCTGCCTCGTCCCTGTAGATCAGCGCGTGGCGGCGGGAGACGGTGGGATCGTCGAGGCGCACATCCGCCGTGAGGCTGCGGCCCACCCGCGTCCACCCGTCATGGAGGAGGATCGCCACCGCGCGCTCGCCGGCGTCGTAGGCCAGGTAGTGGCCCGCGCGCTCCAGCGATTCTCGGGCCTCGTCGAGCCACTCAGGACGGCCTCCGTCCACGCGTGGGGCCGCTCGCGAAGGCGTGCCACCGAACATCGAGCACCGCTTGAAGGTGCTCCCACCGCAGCTCGGGCAGGCCGGCACCTCGTCTTGCTCGTAGAGCGCGACGGCGAAGCCACATGTCTCGCAACTGAACGAACCGGCCCCTGCCAGGGTTCCTGCGTTGAAGGCCTTCATCGTCACCTCTGGGGCTAGTTGGTTGGGCCGATGGTAACAACTCTTGGCCATCACCCTTCTGTGCGGCCTTCTGGACGTTAAGGGGATCAGGAAGGGATTCGTACGAGCGGGGCGAATTGATCGGGATGCCCGACCTCGCATCGATCCTGCTCCGCCGCAGCGTCGGCTCGCTCGACAGTGGCCGATCGCGCTGTTCCACATGCAGCCGCTGGCCGCTCGTGGGCGAGCGGCTGCACGAGATGGATTCGGGCCGCATGCTCTGCGACCTCTGCCTGTCGGAGCTGCCGGACGACGAGCGCCACGCCGTTCGTTCCGAGCGCGTGCACGCGAGTGAGCGGCTTCTGGCAGTGGCTCCCCGCGCCGCCTAGCCCTGCCCCCGTACTATCCCGGCGGCGATGCGGGAGGTCAAGGTGAGCACGGTCATCTCCGCCCCGTGCGAGGACGTCTTCGATCTCGTGGCCGACCTGTCGCACCGGCCCGCCTTCGCCGACCACTACCTGAAGGACTTCCGCCTCGCGCGGCCCAATCCGCGCGGCATGGGTGCCTCGGCGCGCTTCCTGTTGAACAGGCGGATCTTCAGCGAACGCGCGGAGATCTCGATCACCGAATGCGACCGGCCCCGAAGGATCGTGGAGGAGGGCCGCGTCGGGCGCCGCGGACGCTCCGGCCTCTCCGCGGTCTACGAGTTCCACGCGGAGCCCGGAGGGGGTACCCGCGTCGAGCTCATCACTGCCAGCGAGCCGAAGACGGCTGTCGACCGGTTCAGGCAACGCGGTGCGCGTCGATGGATCCGGCGCAGGACCAAGACCGCGCTCGAGCGGCTGCGGCGGATCTTCGAGGAGCCGGCCGACGGCGCGCTGCAGCGCGTCACCGTTGCAGGGTTCGAGCCACACACCGCCCCGCGCTTCGGAGACCACGTGCAGGTGCCGGGGAAGACCGCCGCGACCGACGGATAGACTGCCCGCCGCGATGGGCCTCAGCCGTCTTACCCGCACCGCCGCCTGTGCGCTCGCGCTGGTGGCCGCCGTTGCCCTGGCAGCGTGTAAGAAGGTGGAGCCCGGGGTCGACGAGCCGGCCCGAGAGGGTCTCGCGATCGATGTGGCGGGCATCGACTACAACGTGTACCTCACGCGTGAGCTGAACCTCGCGATCACGCCCGACACCGCGTACTACCAGGGACCCCCGGCGGCGCCCGGCCACGCCCTCTACGGCGTTTTCCTGCAGGCCTGCAACGAGGGGGGAAAGTCGCGCGTGAGCGCCTCCAGCTTCCACGTCGAGGACAACCAGGGCAACGAGTACGAGCCGATCGAGCTCGAAGAGGACAACGCCTTCGGCTACAGGTCACGCGAGCTTGCTCCGGGCGACTGCACGCCCGCTGACGGAAGCGTGGCCCAGCTCGGGCCGACCGCGGCCTCGATGCTGTTGTTCGACTTCCCGCTGGCGGACACGGAGAACCGGCCGCTGGAGCTGAAGGTCGAGGGGCCCTTCGACTACGCGACGGGCGAGCGCGAGACCAAGACGATCGAGCTGGACCTGTAGGGCCTCACTTGCCGAGCGCCGCTGCGAGGACCCCGCGAGCCGCCGGCGCGGCGGTCGCTCCCCCGGCGCCGTTTCTGACCAGTAGGACCGCGACGGCGATACGCGGCCGGCCCGCCGGCGCGTATGCGGTGAACCACGCGTCGGTGTTGGACGGATCTCCTGCCGCGTCCTCTGAGCCGGGGCCACGGGTGTCCTCGAGCTCGGCGGTGCCGGTCTTGCCCGCGACCGCTACGCCGGGGATGGCCGCCGCCGTGCCGGTGCCACGGGCGACCACCGCCAACATCAGCCGCTCGAGCGTGCCGGCCACCGCCTTGGAGGTCACGCGGACCCTGCGCCCTCGGGCCGGCTCCTCAGCCCGCAGGGTGGGCTTCAGGCGCACCCCGTCGTTGGCCACCGTCTGCGCCACCGAGGCCATCTGCAGCGGGGTGGCGAGGGTCTTGAACTGCCCGATCGCCGTCGAGCCGATCTCGAGCGGTGAGACGATCGCCCCGCTCCCTGGCAGCGTGCTCGACTTCTCGCCGGGCAGCGTCGGCGGGGCGTTCCAGCCGAAGCGCCTCGCGGTGTCCACCAGCCGCTGCGAGCCCACCTTCACCCCAAGTGGCCCGAAGACGGAGTTGCAGGACTCGGCGAAGGCCTCCTCGAACGTGCCTCCGCAGAGCTCGCCGTTCGCGTTCTCGAGCTCGACTCCGTCGATCACCGCGTTGCTCTGCACGGGGAAGCTGTCCGAGAGCTTCACGAGGTTGGCCTCGAGGGCAGCCGTGGTGGTCACGATCTTGAAGGTCGAGCCGGGCGGCTGTGGCGCCGAGAAGGCGACGCCCGCGAGCGCCCGGACAGCGCCCGTTCGGGGCTCTAGCGCGGCGACACCACCGATCCGCCCGGCGAGGGCGGTCACAGCCGCCTCCTGTAGGCGTGCGTCGATCGTCGAGCGTACGGGCGGCGCCGGCCGTGGGTCGGTGCGTGCAAGGGCACGCCCTCCGGCCAGGAGGACCCCTCCCGGTCGCCCTGCGACCTGCCTCTCGAAGACGCGCTCAAGCCCGGACATGCCCACCGGCGTGTCACTCGGAAACCCACGCGCAACGAGCTGGCGCCGCACCGCCCTGTCCTCTGAGCGCTCCACAGTTCCCGCCACCGACTCCGCCAGCGCGCCGAGCGGCGAGGTTCGTGCGCCGGCCGGGCCATCGGCCAGGGTCTTCCCGTTGGCGAGAAGGATCCTCGCGCGCCTGGGGGCTCTGGTCATGCGGGTCAGCCGTGCGCCCTCGGTCAGACCGGGGAACGCCATCTGGGGTGCCCAGTCCACGCCCGTGTCGCTCACCGACAGCATGACGGTGCCGCGCACCGTGCCGAACACCCGCGTCGGGATCGCCACCGGCAGCGGCACGGTCCCGCCATGCTCGTCCTCGGGCCTTGCGGTTCGCACATCAGAGGTTGCGGTGGCGATCATCCGGGCGTGCTCGTAGGCGGCCTGGAACGCGCGCCGGCCAAAGCGTGCGCGGGCGTCCTCAGTGAGCAGCGCGTGCATGGCGACGTAGTCCCCGCGCGCCCACGCGCGGCCGAAGTCGCGCGCGACCCGTTCGGAGGCCGACTGCACGCCGAGGCCGACCACGATTCCCACGCCGAGAGCAAGCAGCGCCAGAGCTCCGAGCGCCGGCATCGCCCGAAACATCACACGCCTGTGGCGCTCGAGCGTGCGTTCGTCAGCCAAGTGTCTTGCAGGGTACATTCCCGTGCCTATGACGCCGCTCGACTGGGGCATCCTGGTGTTCACCCTCGCGATGGCGGTCTGGGGTTATGCGCAGGGGCTGATCGTAGGTGCGCTCTCACTGGGTGGCTTTGTGGGTGGCGCTTTCCTGGGCTCCCGGCTCGGTCCGCTCCTGCTGAACGAGGGTTCAGAGTCCCCCTATGCCCCGCTGGTGGCGCTGGTGGCGGCCCTGCTCGTGGGCGGCATGCTTGCCTCGGGGCTGGAGTTGATCGGGTTTCACCTGCGCGGTCGGGTCGGAGAGGGCTTCGGTGTGCTTGACGGTCTGGGCGGCTCGGTGCTGATCGCCTGTCTCGGGTTGACGATCGTGTGGATCGTCGGTGCCGTGGCGCTCCAGACACCGGGCGCGCGTGAGCTGAGGAAGCCCTTCCAGCGCTCCGTTGTCGTCAAGCAGCTCAACGAGATCCTGCCTCCCTCGGGACCGCTGCTCAGGGCGCTGGCGCGCTTCGATCCGTTCCCACGGATAGCCGGGCCGGACCCCGGGGTGCGGGCCCCGGACCCCGCGATCGCGCGCGATCCCCAGATCCGCGGCGGAGCACGTAGCGTTGTGCGAGTGCTCGGCACTGCATGCGGGCTTGGCGTACAGGGCTCGGGGTGGATAGCGGGAGACGGTCTGGTGGTCACCAACGCGCACGTCGTCGCCGGCCAGGACGACACGACCGTGCAGGTCGCGGGGGAGGGCCCGCAACACGACACCGACCCGATCTGGTTCGACTCGAAGAACGACCTCGCGATCCTGCGCTCGTCGGGGGTCTCGGGCGTGCCGGCGCTGGGCCTCGATGCCGACGCGCCCGCCGGCACCTCCGGCGCCGTCCTGGGCTTCCCTGAGAACGGCCCCTACGATGCGCGGCCGGCACGGCTGGGGCGGACCCGCACCGTGACAGCCCGGGACTCCTACGGCCGCGGGCCCGTGCGGCGCCGGATCGCGGCCCTGCGAGGCGTCGTACGCTCCGGCAACTCGGGCGGACCGATGGTGGACGGGAACGGTCGGGTGATAGCTACCGTGTTTGCCTCCACGATCCGCAGCGGCAGCGGCAGCGGCTTCGGCGTTCCGGACACTCTGGTGCTCGACGCGCTGAAGAAGGCCGGGCCAGGGGTGGACACCGGCCCCTGCACGCGGTAGCGAGCCGGGCAGCCGCGCTCGGCATCGGGGTTCACGCATGCACAGGTCACAGACGACACGAAGACCTCCCTCACTGACGCTCGCCGCGGCTGTGGCGCTCGCGGCCGCGGCGATGTCCGCGGCGGCCCAGCCCGCGGCCGCGGCCAGGCCCGCCAATCCGTGCCTCGACGCGACCGCGCGTGCGCAGCTGCTGTGCCCGGACCTCGTGATGAGAAAGCCCTTCGGCCTGCAGCTCGACCCTTTGGTCAACCCTGGCCGGCTGGTCCTGAGGGCGGGCAACTCGATCGACAGCGTGGGGCTCGGCCCGGCGGAGTTGCACGGCGTGCGTAGCGGCCGCTACCTGATGCGCGCCCGCCAGCGGATCTATCGCCGCGGCGGCGGGCGCATCGGGATCGACACCCGGGCCCGGCTCTTCTTCAAGCTCATACCCGGCCAGAGCCGCTACTGGAAGTTCCTGCACGCCGCGCGCTTTGACCTTTTCCGGGTCGACTCGAGCGGGCGAATCGGCACGCGGGTGAGGAGGGGACCGAAGGTCAGCTACTGCCTGCGCGACCTCAGCCATACGGGCCGGCGACGCCCCCGCTCGCCGGCGCGGAGGGTCTATCCCGCCTGCAACACGCGCTCGGGGACGCGGCGGGTGACGCTCGGCACCTCGGTGGGCTGGTCAGACGTCTACCCGCCGACCTATCCCGAGCAGTGGATCGATGTGACCGGCCTGCGAGGCTGCTTCTCCTACCGGCACACCGCCGACCCCCTCAACGGCATCTACGAGTCCAACGAGCTCAACAACTCGGCGTCGGTCACCGTCCGGCTGCCCTATCGGGACGGCCGCCAGCGCTGTCCGAGTCCGCCGGAGCCCGCCCCACCCGCAACCGTCCCGCAGACGGGTGGCGGGACCACGCCGGGCTACTGAGCCTCGATCTACCCCGGGCACGGGACCGGCTGTCCGGCCCCGTCCTGGCACACCGCGGGCTGCGGTGGAGGCGCCGCCGGAGGCGAGGCCTGGGGTGGGGTGACCGGCGGCGGGGTGGGTGCAGGCTGCTGCGGCGCGGGCGCCGGTGCGGGCGTGACCGGCGCCGTCGTCGCGGGGGGCGCCTGCCCGGCCGGGCGCTTGCTGCTCGGCTTGCGCCTCGGGCGGCGGCGGGTTGGCTCCGGGCGCTTTTCGACGGCGGGCGGAGTGGGCGCCACGGAGCTCTGCGAGGTGGCTGTCGAGGCCCGATTCACCGCGGGCGCCCTGGAGACCTTGCGCTTTCGCCGGATCTTCTTCGGTGGCGCCGCCGGCTCCGTGCTCGGTGCGCTTCTCTGGGCCGCGGCGGGACGATCGCCCTTTGGCGAACCGCCGCCGCCGTCACGGAGGAGCGTCCCCGCCATGGCGATCCCCAACACGCCCACCAGCCCGAGGAGCATCAGCCTGCTCCTCGCCGGCAGGTCGCGCCACCGGTGGCGCCTGTGGGCGGGCACCCGGGCGGCCGCACTCTCGCGCACGGTGTCGAGGGCGTTGATCGCGACCGCTCCCGCGCCGATGATCACCGCGCCGATGGCCCCCGCCGTGCGGCCGGCGACCTCCGCCAGGCCGCCCCGCGGAATACCTCCGTCAACGATGTGCCCCACCGTCGGCGTGCCTGCCTCGCTCCACGCGCCGCCCATCGCCTCGGCCGCCCTCGCCATCGTCTCCTCGGAGAGGAGGGGCGGGACCGCGACGGGAGCCCACGCGCGGTAAGAGGCCCCCGCCTCCTGCATGGCATCGAGACCGAGACGGCAGCCGGCGCAGTGCGCCAGGTGCTCGAGCAACCAGTCGGCATCCTCTCCGTCGTCGAGCTGCTCGTCGTCGCGCATCGCGATCAACGGCATCGCACGCCGGCACTCGTCTGAGGCCGCCGCGATCGAGGCCAGGGCCCTACCGCGAAGCTCGTCATGCAGATCGATCCGCGCGCGCCAGAGATCCTCGGCCACGCAGTCGCGATCGATGTCCATCACGTCGGCAATCTCGTCGTAGGACATTCCCTCCAGCTCGGACAGTGCCAGGACCTCGCGCTGGGGTGGCCGTAGACGGAGGTTGGCCTCGCGGATCTCCTTCTCCCGGGCTTCGAGCAGCGCGGTCAGCTCGGGGTCCTCTTCGGGGCCCGCCTCAAAGCCGCCGCCCTCACCCGGTCCGCCGACGGCCGCCTCCGGGAGCTCGTCGGCGGACTCGGCGCGGCGGCGCTTCTCGATCAGGTCGTAGCCGGCGTTGCGGACCGCGGTGAACAGGTAGGGGCCGAAGTCGCGGCCGGCTGGCGGTAGGTCGCGCAGGAGGTCCAGGAAGGCCTCCTGCGTGGCCTTCGCGGCGTCATCCCCGGATCCGGTGGTGCGGTACGCAATGTTGAAGACCCGCCGCTCGTAATGCGCGTAGAGGGTCGTGAAGGCGCGGCGATCGCCGCCGCCTGCGGCATGGGCGAGCCGCGCCTCGTGATCGGCGGCGCCGTGGCGGACTTTCACGGCCTGTGCCGTGTGGACCATCGATGCACGGTACTGCGTCTTCGCGCGTCGGACCAGGGTATGCCGGCCCCTCACCGGGCATGCCGAACGTTCATCGGGGGGGCGAATCAGGTGACGGCCCGCCCTTGGCCGAGGCGACGCTCATCGCCAGGCTGCGTACAGTGGGAGGGATTCCATGGGCAAGACACTCGTCATCGCAGAGAAGCCGTCGGTGGCCCGCGACGTGGCCGGGGTACTGCCGGGCGCCTTCGCGCAGGCCAAGGACAAGACCAGCCTGGAGGGCGAGGACTATGTGATCACGTGGGCGGTCGGCCACCTCGTGGGCCTTGCCGAGCCCGACGCGTATGACCCCAAGCTGAAGAAGTGGCGCTACGCCGACCTCCCGATCGTTCCGGACAAGTTCAAGCTCGTACCCAACGACGACAGGGCAAGGAAGCAGCTGAACGCCATCCACCGGCTGATGGCGCGCGATGACGTCGACCTCGTGATAAACGCCTGCGACGCCGGTCGCGAGGGGGAGCTGATCTTCGCCTACGTCTATGAGACGGCGAAGAAGCAGCCGCCGGTGCAGCGGCTGTGGCTCTCCTCGATGACCAGGAAGGCGATCGAGGACGCTTTCGAGAACCTGCGGCCGGCGGAGGAGATGGAGAGCCTCGAGGCGGCGGCACGCTCACGCTCGGAGGCCGACTGGGTGGTGGGCATGAACGCCACCCGCGCCGCATCGATCCGACTGCGAGCCGCCTTCGACGGCGCGGTCTCCCTCGGGCGCGTGCAGACGCCCACGCTCGCCCTCGTGACCCGCCGCGAGGAGGAGATCCGCGCGTTCAAGCCCGAGCCCTACTGGCTCGTCGAGGCCCATTTCGCGGCCACGGGCGAACGCCTCTACGCGGGTCGCTACCTGGGCGGCAAGCGGATCGAGGAGGACAAGGCGGCGAAGATCGTGCAGGAGTGCCGTGAGCGCCCGGGTGCGATCACCAAGCTCGAGAAGAAGGAGGAGAAGGAGCGCGCCCAGCTCCTCTACGACCTGACTTCGCTCCAGCGCCACGCCAACACGCTGCACGGCTTTTCGGCACGGCGCACCCTCTCCGCAGCCCAGAAGCTGTACGAGGAGCACAAGGCGCTCACCTACCCGAGGACGAGCTCGCGCTTCCTGACCGGCGACATGGTGGCCGAGATTCGCCCGACGGCCGAGCTCGTGGGCCACAACCCGCAGTACCGCAAGGCCGCCGAGTACGTGACCGCGCTGGATGAGCTGCCCCTCGGCCGCGTGGTGAACGACAAGAAGGTCCAGGACCATCACGCGATCATCCCCACGAAGTCAGAGCACAACCTGTCGAAGATGGGCGCCGACGAGCTGAAGATCTACGACCTCGCGACCAAGCGCTTCCTGGCGGTCTTCCATCCCGATGCGGTGTTCGAGCGCACGCGGGTCGAGACAACGGTGCAGGAGCACGTGTTCCGAACCAGCGGCCGAGTGCTGGTCTCGGCCGGCTGGCGGGCCGTCTACGGCGAGGAGGTGGCGGCCGAGGGCAAGCCCGACGATGACTCCGGTGGCGATCAGCGGCTGCCCAAGCTCGAGCAGGGCGAGGACGTCGAGACGCGCTTGGTGGAGTCACTTCGCAAGGAGACCCAGCCGCCGCGGCGGTTCACCGAGGCATCCCTGCTCGCGGCGATGGAGACGGCGGGCAAGGAGATCGAGGAGGCAGAGCTGCGCGAGGCGATGAAGGACTCGGGCATCGGCACCCCCGCCACGCGCGCGTCCACGATCGAGCTGCTGATCTACCGCGAGTACATCGAGCGCGAGGGCCGCGCGCTGCACGCCACGGAGAAGGGCATCCAGGTGATCCGACTGCTCGGTGAGCACCCGCTCACCTCCCCGGAGCTGACGGGCAGCTGGGAGCGTCGCCTCGCGCTGATCGAGCGCGGGAAGGACTCGCGTCCCGCGTTCATGCGCGACATCGCGAAGTTCACGACCGACACCGTGCAGGAGCTGGACAAGCTGAAGGGCGTCAGGATCGAGCGGGCAAAGCTCGGCCCGTGTCCGGTGTGCGGTCGAGAGGTGAACGAGAACCGCAAGGGCTACTCGTGCTGGTCAAAGGACGACCCCGGCTGCGGATTCGTGATTTGGAAGAAGAAGGCCAGCAAGAACCTGCCCGTGGCGGTGGCCAAGGAGCTGATGGAGAGCCTGAAGGCCTCGATCGAGCGGGGGGACGATCCGCAGGTCGGCCGCACCGCGAAGCAGGTCCCGGGGTTCAAGGGGCGCTCGGGCCGAAACTTCCGCGCGAAGCTGAAGATGGAGCCGCGCGGGGACGAGCCCGGAAAGTGGAAGGTCGACTTCGATGAGGAGTGGGCCAAGGAGCCGCCGAAGGACCAGGACGGCGGCGCTGCCGCCGAGGCGGGGGCCGACGGAGCCCGGGGGGATGGCACCGAGTCGGACCGGGAGGCGACCGCCGCCGCCGCCGGGACTGGCCGCGAGCGCCGCGCCGGCTAGCTGTAGCTTGGCGCTGTCACGGACGGGTCGGCTCCGCTCCCGCCGGGAGGTCCACCTCCTCCAGCACGTTCGTGAGCCTCGGCGGGCCGTCGTCGTCGAGCAGGGTGACGCTGCCGGGCCAGTATGGGTTCGACGGTCCCTCACCACGGATGAAGACAGACTCGTAGAGCCAGCTGCCGGTGTTGGTGAGCTCGGTCCCGCCTGGTAGAGACCAACCCTCGCCATCACCCGGCAGTGGGCCCGCCCGGTGGGTGTGGCCGAAGATCACGTGGTCTGCCTCGATGCCGAGCGAGCGCACCACATCGGCCATCGCCCGCAGCCCCGCGCGGCGCAACTCGAGCGCGGAGATGTCCGCGCGAAACGGCCCGAGACCCAGGCGGTTGATCGCCCAGACGCCGCCCGGAATCGCCAGCCGGCCGATGGCCAGTCCCGCGAGGCTGCGGCGGCCCCCCGAATTCGAGCGGTTCCAGACCTTGCGCGAGAGCTTGCCGCCGCGGCTGACCGCCTTCGCCTCGCCGTCTTGGACGACGCTGTAGGCGAACGCATAGATGGGGGCCAGCGCCGCCTCATAGGTGGGCGGGGTGGACGGGCCGTCTTCCTGGCCGGCCGCGAACCTGGAGATGGCTGAGGCGATCACGCACTCCATGCGCGGAACGGTGAGGTGCAGGTCGAGGTAGTGGCCGTGGGTGGCGTACACGTCCTGGCGCAACCGGATGCCCGGGTAGGCCAGGACGAGCTCGGTACGCGGCAGGCGCGCCGCCACGCTGCGGATCAGCACGCCCTCGTCGGACGGGAAGGTGGACTCCGACGTGAGCGTCCCGCCGCCGGTGAGCCGCGCGCGCTCCAGCGCCGGTCCCACCAGCTCGTGGTCGTGGTTGCCCGGCACGATCACCAGCTGCTTGCCGGCGGTGACCTCGCCCAGGGCGTCGAGGAAGGGCGCCGCCACCTCGAGTACCGCTCCGGCGGGTTGCTCGCGCATCTCCAGCAGATCTCCGAGCACCACCACGCGGTCGGCGGGGGCGATCGCCTCCATCAGCCTCGACCGAACATCGGGGCGCCGCGCCACGTCGGCACCGGAGGTCGTGCCGAGGTGCAGGTCGGAGACGATGGCCGTGAGCATCGGGGCATCTTGGCAGGGCGCCGTTGGGGATACTGGAGGACGGGTGTCCCTCTTCTGCCGTCACAACCGCTTCACCGCGGACTGCCCGATCTGCTCGAAGGGGACCGTTCTCGAAGGCGGCCGCTCGCCGGCCCGCCGGCCGGCAAGGGGCGGCGCCCGGCGAGCCAAGGCCCAGGAGGCTCCTGCGCGCGCGTTCAGCGGCCGGTACGTGAGCGCCGGGCCCTACGCCGACGGGGAGGGCTCCTACGAGGTACGGCTCGAGCGTGTGCCGGGCGGCCTCCGGCTCGCCGAGTGGGACAGCTCGGGGCTGCGCCGGCGGGCGCCGGTGCTGGCGGCCCTCGACGTGGGCCGGCTGGTCGGGGGGGCCACGGACGTGCTCGATGCGCCGGACGCCGCGCGGCTGGCCGGCGCGCTTCAGGCCGGCGCAGGCCAGGTCTCCGGGGCGGAGGAAGGGCACTCCGGCGCCGCGCCCGGCGTGAGCCGCGGAGTCAGCGGCGACTTCAAGGAGGAGCTCCGCGTGGAGCCACTGGGTGACGGCCGGGTGCGGATAGCCCGATGGGTGCTGCGCCCCGGTGCCGGCTGGACGCTCCAGGAGGCCCCGCCGATGCTCCCCGCCGCCCGCTACGCGGAGGCGCTGGCCGACGCAGCGCGCAACGGTGTTCTCGCCGTCGCGTCAGACGCCGGGGACGCCGCGCGACTCTGACGGTCGTGCTGTCAGAAACCGCCCGGCCCCCGGACCTCGCCTATCTATCTGTCCGCTTCGGTCAAGCGGCGCCGGGTGGCGCGTAGCGGTGCCCCTGACCCTGGTAACCGGGCCCGCGAACTCAGCCAAGGCGGGCGCCGTGCTCGGACCCCTCCGGGACCGCCTGGGCGAGGAGCCGATCCTGGTCGTACCCGCCTTCGAGGACGTCGAGCACAGCCGGCGAGAGCTGGCAGATCGCGGGGCGGTGTTCGGCGCGCGCGTGTTGCGCGCGGGCGCGCTCTTTCGCCTGATCGCCTCGCGCGCGGGGCTCACGGCGCCCGTGGCCTCGGAGCTCCAGCGCGGCTTGCTCGTGGAGGAGGCGGTGGCGGGCGCCCGCCTGGAGGTGCTCGCCGAATCCGCGGGCCGTCCGGGCTTTGCCCGCGCCACGATGCGTTTCGTGGCCGAGCTCGAGCGCTCGATGGTCGAGCCGGCGCGCCTCACGCAGGCGCTGCGCGCATGGGCGGGCGACGGCCCGCGGAGAGCCTACGCGGAGGAGGTGGCCGACCTCTACCGCCGCTACCGCGCGGGCCTGGAGGCGGCCGGGCTGATGGACGAGGACCTGTTTGCCTGGCGCGCGCTCGATGCCCTGCGGCGCGACCCGGCGAGCTGGGGGGTCACGCCCGTCTTCGTCTACGGCTTTGACGACTTCACTCCGGTCGAGCTCGACGCGCTGGAGGTGCTGGCACGGGTCGCAGGCGCCGAGGTCACGGTCTCCCTGCCCTATGAGCCGGGCCGCGAGGCGTTTCGGGCCACGGCGAGGATCCGGGAGGAGCTTTCGGTCCTCGCGGATCGCGTCGAGCACCTCGAGCCCAGCGACGACCACTACGCGAAGGGCTCACGCGATGCGCTGCACGCGCTCGAGCGCGGGCTGTTTCAGCCCGGTGCCTCTGAGGGCGAGCCGGGCTCCGCGGTCCGGCTCCACGCGGCCGGAGGCGAGCGGGCCGAGGCGGAGCTGTGCGGTGCCGAGGTGCTGCGGCTGCTGCGTGGGGGCACCGCGCCGGGCGAGATCGCGGTCGTCCTCCGCGATCCCGCCGCCTATGCCTCGACCGTCGAGCAGGTCTTCGGCGCCTACGGGATCCCCTACTCGATCGACCGCTCGGTGCCCCTCGCGCACATCTCGCTGGGACGGGGCCTGCTCGCGCTGCTGCGATGTGCGTGCCTGGACGGTGGCGTCGCGGACCTGCTGGCCTATCTGCGCACGCCCGGGCTCCTGACCGAGCCGGGCCTCGCCGACCGCCTCGAGGCCGACGTACGCCGTGAAGGGGTGGCCACGGCCGCGGGTGCAAGGGCCGTCTGGGAGGAGCAGGTCCCGACCTTCGGCCTCGATGTGATCGACCGCCTCGCCGACGCAACGGGCGTGCCGGAGCTGCTCGAGGTGCTCGGCCGCTGCCTCGACCGTCTCTTCGGCGGGCCCTACCGGCGCAGTGCCCCCGTCCTCGAGGGCGCGGAGCTGGACGACGCGCGCGCCTTCCGCGCCGCCGGCGAGGCGATCCGGGAGCTGCGCGCCGTCCTTTCAGCCGACCCGCGCGTGCGGCTCGACCGCCGGCGCGTTCACGACATGCTGTCCACTCTGCCCGTCCGGGTGGGGGAGAGCTCGCAGCCCGACCGCGTGCAGGTGGCCTCGCCGCAGGCCGTCAGGGCGCGGCGCTTTGAGGCCGTGCTGGTCTGCGGCCTGCAGGAGGGTGAGTTTCCCCGCGGGTCCGTTTCGGAGGTGTTCCTCCCGGATGCCGACCGCCGGGCGATCGCCACCGCGAGCGGGTTACGGCTGCCGATGCGCGAGGAGCGCCTGGAGCGCGAGCGCTACCTCTTCTACGTCTGTGCCTCCCGCGCCGAGCGGGAGCTCGTGCTGAGCTCCCGCTTCTGCGACGAGGAGGGCAATCCGCAGGCGCGCTCGTTCTTCGTGGATGATGTGCTGGCCATCTTTCCCTCGCTGAAGGGCGGCGAGCGCCGGCGCCCGCCCCCGGGTGTCCCGTGGGAGCCGGCCAAAGCTCCCCCCCCGACGGAGTGGGAGCGGTTGCTGGCGTTTCGT
>JBPCJI010000030.1:0-12136 GCA_051005475.1 Thermoleophilaceae bacterium | reverse complement strand
GTCATACGTAACGAGGGCCCCGCCGGCGGTCCCGGCATGCGCGAGATGCTCGCGGTCACAGCGGCACTTCACGGGGAGGGGCTGGGGGACTCGGTGGCGCTGCTCACCGACGGGCGCTTCTCCGGCGCCACCCACGGGTTCATGGCCGGCCACGTGGCCCCAGAGGCGATCCGCGGCGGTCCGATTGCCGCTGTGCGTGACGGGGACACGGTCGTGTTCGACGTCGGGCGCCGAGAGCTCAACGTGGAGCTCTCCGACGACGAGATCTCCCTACGGGTCGCTGCCTACGAGCCGCCCCCGCCTCCCTACACCACGGGCGTGCTCGGGAAGTACGCCCGCCACGTGGGCTCGGCGGCCCGTGGCGCGCTCACGAGCTGAGCTTCAGACGGCTCCGTCTTGCGCCCGGTCCCGGGAGCCGTTCGACGCGGCGTCAGGCTCGCCTCCGACCTCGCCATCCTCAGGCTCGTAGGAGAGAAAGTCGTGCAGCAGTCCGTTGAAGGTGGACGGACGCTCGAACATCGGCACGTGCCCGGTGTCCTTGATGATGATCTTGCGGGCGCCGTCGATCATCGAGACGAAGGCGTCGGCGTCCTTGACCGGGATGATCATGTCCTTCTCGCCCCACACGACGAGCGTCGGGCAGTGGATCTGGGGGATCCGGTCCCGGAAGTCGTAATCGATGGTCGCGCGCAGCCCGGCCTCGAAGCCGGGCTTGTTTGCTCCCTTCATCAGCGCCTCGTACATCGCGTCGGGCTTGATGCCGCTCGGATGGCGCGCGATCACGCTCATGACCCAGTGACGCGGCACCGGCCGCCGCGCAACCCAGCGCTTCTGCGGGACGTTGGCCTTCGCAAAGAGGCCCGCCACCTTCGCGGCGGCCATCAAAGGCCGCTGGGCGATCTCCATCTGTGAGACGCCGGCCGAGGAGAGCAGCATCAGCCGCTCGACCACCTCCGGCGCGCGGATCGTGACCTCGGCCGCGACGAAGCCGCCCATAGAGTTGCCCACGAGGACCGCCGGAGCCAAGTCGAGCCTCCGGCACATGTCGGCGACGAAGTTCCCGTAGAGCTCGATCGAGATCTTCTCCCGCGGCATCTCCGACAGCCCGAAGCCTGGGAGGTCCATCGCCACCACGCGGCGGTCACGTGCGAAGCGAGGGATGTTCTCGAGCCAGTTCTGCCACTGCCCGCTGAGGCCGTGGACGAAGACGATCGGCCCCTCCTCGCCCTCCTCGCCGATGTCCACGTAGTTGAGCGACGTGCCGTCGATCTCGATCCGGTGCAGGTGCGCCGCCCAGTCGATCGTGCGCCAGTCGGGCGGGTCGGTGACGCCGTAGTCGTCCCCGGCGTCGCGAGCCGAGCGTGGGAAGGCCGGGGAAATTCGCGACGGCAGGATGGTCTTCATCCCCTAGTACCGTACCGGTGGGAGGAAGGTCGACCCGACCGACGGGGGTCGGCCGCGCCGCACGTGCCAGAATCGTCAGTCGTGGCCGACTCTCCGCGCACACCCCTCAGCCTGCGCGAGGACGCCGCCCCCGATACGGCGCAGCGCTCCTCGCTGCCGGCGCTGCGCGACGAGGACCTGCGCCGCCACCTCCCGGGGGTCGAGGCCGATCGGACGCTCACCGATTGGGGGCGTTCGGAGCGAGTCGAGGGGCTGATGGACAAGACCCTCGTCGAGTTCTACTACCGCTACTGGTTCCGGGCGGAGGTCGAGGGCATCGAGAACGTGCCGGCGGCCGGGGGCGCGCTGCTCGTCTCAAACCACTCCGGCGCGCTGCCGCCCGACGCGGCCATGATCGCCAAGGCGATCCGGGAGGAGCACCCGCGCCCGCGGCCGCTCAACATCACCGTCGAGCACTTCTTCAAGGGCTACCCCGGCTTCTCGATGCTGATCCCGAAGATCGGCTGCGTGGCCGCCCACCCGGCAAACGTCCACCGCCTCCTCTACGACGAGGGCCAGCTGGTGCTCGTCTTTTCTGAGGGCCGCAAGGGCACCGAGAAGCTCTACAAGGACCGCTACCGGCTGCGGCGCTTCGGGCGCGGGGGCTTCGTGGAGGCGGCGATGCGTGCCCGCGCGCCGATCGTGCCGGTGTGCGTCGTGGGAGCTGAGGAGGCCCAGCCGGTCTTCGCCCAGTCAAAGCTGCTCAAGCGCCTGACCGGGCTGATCTACGTTCCGCTGACGCCCACCTTCCCCCATCTGGGCCCGCTCGGAATGCTCGCCTACCTGCCCGCCAAGTTCAAGCTCCGCTTCCTCGAGCCGATCCACTTCGAGGCGGAGGGCATGGACGAGGACAAGGCGCTCGTGCAGACCACCTCCCACGAGGTCCGGGCGCGCATCCAGGAGAACCTGCTCGAGATGATCTCCAAGCGCAAGTCCGTCTGGTTCGGGTAGCCGCCCGATGCCCTCCAAGCGAGTGCTGATCACGGGCCTCTCGACCTACTGGGGCGGTCGGCTGGCGCTCGCGCTCGAGGGCAACGCGTCGATCGAGGCGATCGTGGGCGTGGACAACGAGGAGCCGAGCGTGGAGCTCGAGCGCACCGAGTACGTGAAGGTCGGCACCCAGCACGCGCTGCTGCGGCGCGTCGTGGAGGCCGCCGAGATCGACACCGTGGTGGACACCCGGCTGGTGGTGGACTCCTCCACGACCTCGCCGCGCAAGGCCCACGAGAACAACGTGATCGGCACGATGAACATCCTGGCCGCGTGCAGTGGCCCACAGAGCTGCGTGCGCAAGTTCATCTTCAAGTCCTCCACCCACTTCTACGGCTCCGAGCAGGACGACCCGGCCTTCTTCGACGAGACGATGGGCCGCCCCCACGCGCCGAGAACGCCGATCGAGCGGGACATCCTCGAGGCGGAGGGATCGATCGTGGAGTTCGCCGACAAGCATCCGGACGTGGCGGTCACGATCCTGCGGTTCGCAAACGTGCTCGGGCCCGACGTGCGCACCTCGCACATCGAGCTCTTCTCCCTGCCGGCGGTGCCGATGATCCTCGGCTTTGACCCGCGCTACCAGTTCGTGCACGAGGACGACGTGGTCCACGGTCTCGAGCACGTCGTCCAGCGCGAGCTCCCCGGCATCTACAACCTGGCGGCCGATGGCGTGCTCACCCTCACTGAGGTCGCCGGGCTGCTGGGCAAGCCCTACGTGCCCCTGCTGCCGCCGTGGGGCACCGGGCTGGTGGCGGGCCTGGTCCGCCGCCTCGGCCTGAAGATTCCTGCCGAGATGCTGAATCAGCTGCGATTCGGGCGCGGAGTCGACAACCGGCGGCTGAAGGCGCGCGGGTTCGAGTACGGCTACACGAGTCGCGAGGCGGTCCTGAAGCTTGGCGAGCACCTGCGTTTGCACCCCCTGTTGCGCGCGGGTGCCGAGCCCTACCGTTACGAGCGCGAGGTCGAGGAGTTCCTGCGCTGGAGCCCCAATGTGCGTAGCTCGAGGATCACCGAGACCGGCGGCCTGAGCAGGGAGCAGATGGTCGAGCTGCGGCGGCTGCTCTCGGCCTATGAGCCCCCGGCCCAGGGTGGGCCCGAGGACCGCGGCGCGCAGGCCGACGGTCAAGGCTCCCCACCCCCGGTCGACCACTACGACGACCTCGGCTCGGAGGAGATCATCTCGCTGCTCGGATCGCTCGACAGGGACGGGCTCCTCGCGCTGAAGGATCACGAGGGCGAGCACCGCGGACGCCCCGCTGTCATGGGCGCAATCGAGTCGGTCCTCGCCCGCCAGGCCGCTGCGAGCGGCTGAAGTCCCCCGGCGCAGAGCTTCAACCCGGCGCAAAAAAACTCGCAAGGGTGGTTGCAATACGGCGATTGGCTAGGAGCGAGCGGACGCGGCCCCTACAATTCGTCGGCGTGCCGGTTCCGGCGCACCCTTCACCGCGGTGCCCCGCATCACGCGCTACCTCATGGGAAAAACGTCACTGATAGCCATCGCAGCGCTCGCCACCGCGCTGATCGGCGGGACGGTGGCCGTCTACGCCTATGACGCCTCGAACGAGGACCGCATCGCGGAGGGGATCACGGTGGCCGGGGTGGACGTGGGGGGGCTCGACACCGATGCGGCGCGCGCGAGGGTCAGGCGCCGGGTGGCCGACCGCCTCGAGCAGCCCGTCACGGTGACCCACGGCGCCAAGCGCTTCAGCCTGTCGGCTCAGGACGCCGGGCTGCGTACCGACGTCGGCGGAATGGTCGATGAGGCCCACAGCGCCGGGCGCGAGGGAAACATGCTCGGCCGCACTGTGCGTGACCTGACCGGAGGCGAGGAGAGCACGCGGGTGAAGCTGCGCGTGCGCTACTCCAAGGTGGCGGCGGCGCGGCTCGTGGCCCGCGTGCGCAAGGGCGTCGACCGCCCGGCCCAGGATGCGAGGCTCAACTTCCCGGCGCTCACCCAGGTCAAGGAAAAGGAAGGGTCCGCGCTCGAGACGACAAAGCTTCAGCGCCAGGTGCAGACGGCCCTGCTGAGTCCCGGTGGCGACCGGGAGATCGAGGCGCCCACCAAGGTCACGGAGCCCAAGGTGACCCGCGCGGAGCTGGCCGCGCGCTATCCCGCGGTGCTGATCGTGGACCGCGGCTCCTTCCGGCTGCGCTACTACCAGAACCTGAAGCTGGCGAAGACCTACACGATCGCCATCGGGCAGGTGGGCTTCGATACCCCCACTGGGCTTTACCACATCCAGAACAAGGCGGTAAACGCGGCATGGAGCGTGCCCAACAAGCCCTGGGCCGGAAGCCTCGCGGGGAGGGTCATCCCCGGCGGGGCGCCCGACAACCCCCTCAAGGCGCGTTGGATGGGCATCATCGACGGTGCCGGGATACACGGCACCGACCAGACGGCTTCGCTCGGCAGCGCGGCCTCTCACGGCTGCGTGCGGATGGCGATCCCCGATGTGATCGAGCTCTACGACAAGGTCGCCGTGCAGACCCCCGTCTACATCGCCTGACCCGCTGCTCCCCGGCCACGACCCCGCGAGGCTCCTCAGGCCTCCGAGGACGCCTCCACCCCGATCCTCTCGATCGGCACCTCGCTCCAGCCGGCCGCCTCGAGGGAGGCCTGCCTTCCCGTGTGCCGAATGCAGAGGGTGCCGATGAAGACCCCGCGCACGCGCTTGTGCAGGACGGCGTACCACATCGTGGACGCGTCGCTCGGACCCTGGATCGGGTGCCACGGCCGCACGGGCGCTTCCTCCTCGTCGGCGAGGCCGGCGCCCACCAGCTGCCTGCGGGTTGCCACCCGCCCGTCCTGAGTGTTGACGAAGAACCCTGACACGCCGGCCGTGAACCCTAGTTGGACGCGGGCGCTGCGCGACTTCGACGTGGCGCTGCGCACGCAGGGGATGGGGGAGAAGACCCGCCGCGCCTACGGGACCGATCTCGGGCAGCTCGCCGAGTGGGCCTCGGGTCACGGGCTGGACCCTCGGGAGCTCGACTACCGGCGGCTGCGCCGCTTCGCGGGGGTGCTCTCCGAGCGCGGCGCCTCGAAGTCCACGGTCGCTCGCAAGCTGGCCGCGATCCGCTCCTTCTACCGGGTCCTGGTCCAGCGCGGGGAGCTCGGGAGTAGTCCGGCCGATCTCGTTTCGAGCCCCAAGCGCGACTCCCGGCTGCCGGAGGTGCTGAAGGAGGCGGAGGTCGGCGGGCTGCTCGAGGGCATGCCCGTCTCCACGCCGCTTCACCTGCGCGACCGGGCGATGTTCGAGCTGGCCTACTCGGCCGGCCTGCGCGCCGAGGAGCTCGTGAACCTGGACCTCGACAGCCTTGACGCCGACGGCGAGCAGCTGCGCGTAGAGGGAAAGGGGGGCCGGACGAGGATCGTGCCGGCCGGCGAGCCGGCCTGGCGGGCGATCGGGCTCTATCTCGACCGCGGGCGCCCGGCACTTGCGAAAGGCGCGGTCGATCCGGCGCTCCTTCTCTCCCAGAACGGAAGACGGCTCTCGACGTCCGATGTCCGCCGCCGCCTGGCGGTCGCCGTGCGCCGTGCCGCGGTGCGGGCCGGGGTCTCACCGCACACCCTGCGGCACTCCTTCGCGACGCACCTCCTTGCCGGGGGCGCGGACCTCCGCGTGATACAGGAGCTGCTTGGGCACGCTTCGATCAGCACGACCCAGACCTACACTCGGGTAGAGTCGCAACGGCTCAAGCAGGCCTACGCGCGGGCTCATCCCCGCGCTTGACCGAACGGACGGATGGAAACCAACGTCAAGCCGATCGAGCTGAAGGACCTCTGGCGCCGGTACAAGGACGACGGCGATCAGCGGGCGCGCGAACGGCTGGTGCTCGCCTACGCCCCGCTCGTGAAGTACGTGGCCGGGCGCATGTCCAGCGGCCTGCCGGCGCACGTCGAGGAAGCCGACCTGATCTCCTACGGGCTGCTCGGCCTGATCTCCGCCATCGAGCGCTTCGACACCACCCGCGACATCCGCTTCGAGACCTTCGCGATCACGCGCGTCAAGGGGTCGATCATCGACGAGCTGCGTTCGCTGGACTGGGTGCCGCGCTCGGTGCGCGCCAAGGCCCGCGAGATCGAGCGCGCCAACGCCAAGCTCGAGCACCAGCTCCACCGCGCGCCGACCGACGAGGAGATGGCGGACTCCCTCGGGGTCTCCGCCGAGGAGTTCCAGGAGTCGCTCGTGAAGATCTCGAACTCCTCGGTGGTGGCCCTCGACGAGCTGTGGACGGTCTCTGACTCCTCCGGCGACACGGTGTCACTGCTCGACACGATCCAGGATCCGGATGCGGTCGATCCCTCCCGGGAAATGGACCTCACGGACATGAAGGATCGCCTCGCAGACGCCATCGCCCGGCTGCCGGAGCGCGAGAAGCTCGTCGTGGCCCTCTACTACTACGAGAACCTGACCCTGCGCGAGATCGGCGAGGTCCTCGGGGTGACCGAGTCACGGGTCTCCCAACTCCACACCAAGGCGGTGCTGCGGCTGAAGTCACGCCTCCAGGGGGACTCCTTCGCGGAATCCGCCTAGGCACCTGGCGGGTATGTTCTGCTCGAGCACTTCGAGGAGAGGAGCCTGATGGCGCATGCCGGTGCAAAGAGGATCCGCAACGTCGCCCTTGTCGGTCACCGGGGAGGCGGCAAGACCTCGCTGAACGAGACGCTGCTGTTCGAGGCGGGTGCGATCAACCGCCTCGGGTCGGTGGCCGAGGGCACCACCGTGTCGGACTCGGCGCCCGACGAGAAGGCGCGCGAGATGTCGATCGCCTCCAGCCTCGCCTCCTTCCGGTGGCAGGACCGCAAGATCAACCTGATCGACACGCCGGGCGAGCCGAGCTTCGTGGCCGACGCGCTGGCGGCCCTGCGCGTGTGCGAGGGGGCCGTGTTCGTGGTCAACGGGGTGATGGGCGTCGAGGTCGGCACCGACCGCCTCTGGCAGCGGGCAGACGGGCTGGGCCTTGCGCGTCTGATCTTCGTCAACATGCTCGACCGCGAGCGCGCCGATTTCTTCCGCGCCCTCGACTCGCTCAAGGACGCCTTCGGCCGCCACGTGGTGGCCACCGAGATCCCGATCGGATCGGAGCACGACCTCCAGGGCATCGTGGACCTGATCGACATGAAGGCCTTCCGCTACGACGGAGCGGGGCGGGGCAACTCCGAGGAGATCGAGATTCCAGACGAGCTCCGCGCGCCGGCCGATGAGTACCGGGAGAAGCTGATGGACGAGGTGGCGGAGATCTCGGACGAGCTGATGGAGCGCTACCTCGAGGGTGAGCAGATCTCTCACGAGGAAACGGTCACCGCGCTCAAGGCCGGGGTCACCGCCGGCAGGATCTTCCCGGTCACCTGCGGCGCGGCGACTCGCAACCTGGGCACCAACCGGCTGCTCGACGCGCTCGTCGAGGACCTTCCCTCGCCCGCCAAGAAGGGCCCGGTCACCGCCGGCGAGACCGTGCTCGAGCCGGTTGAGGACGCCGACCTCGTGGCCTTCGTGTTCAAGACGCTCGCCGACCCCTTCGCCGGGCGGATCAACCTCTTCCGGGTCTACCAGGGCCTGCTCGCGCACGACTCGCACGTGTTCAACACCCGGGCGCACACCAAGGAGCGCATCGGGCAGCTGCTCGTGCCACAGGGCAAGGAACACGACCACGCGGAGGAGTTCGGGCCGGGCGACATCGGCGCGGTGGCCAAGCTGAAGGCCACCCGGGCGGGAGACGTCCTGTCATCCAAGGACGAGGAGATCGACCTGCGGATGCCCGACCTGCCGCGTCCGGTGATGGCGTTCGCGATGGAGCCCAAGGCAAAGGGCGACGAGGAGAAGGCGTTCACCGCCCTGCGCCGACTGCAGGAGGAGGACCCCACGATCGATGTCCATCGGGATCCCCAGACCGGCGAGCAGATCGTCGCCGGCCTCACCCAGATCCATGTGGAGGTGATCGTCGAGCGGATGAGAGAGCGCTTTGGCGCCGAGGTCATCCTCAGGCCACCGCGGGTGCCCTACCGCGAGACGATCAAGGCGGGGGCCAAGGCGCACGGGCGCTACAAGAAGCAGACGGGAGGACGCGGCCAGTTCGGCGACTGCCACATCGAGATCGAGCCGCTGGCGGGCGGCGTCGGGTTCGAGTTCGTGAACAAGATCAAGGGTGGGGTGATCCCGAGCGGCTTCATTCCTGCGGTCGAGAAGGGCGTCGTCGAGACGATGGCTCACGGAGTCCTCGGGGGCTATCCCGTCGAGGGCGTGCGCGTGACCCTTTACGACGGCTCCTACCACGCCGTCGACTCATCGGAGATGGCGTTCAAGGTGGCGGGCTCGATCGCCTTCAAACAGGCGATGGAGTCGGCCGGCCCCGTGCTGCTGGAGCCGATCATGACGGCCACGGTCGCCGTTCCCGAGGACTGCGTGGGTGACGTGATCGGCGACCTGAACTCGCGCCGCGGGCACCCGCTCGGCATGGAGCCCAGCGGCTCGGTCACCGAGGTCAGGGCCGAGGTCCCGATGGCGGAGATGCTGGCCTACGCCCCGGACCTGCGTGCGATCACCGGGGGCCGCGGGGACTACACGATGGAGCTCGCCAGGTACCAGGAGGTTCCCGGCCATCTCGCGTCCAAGGTCGTCGAGGCCGCACAGGAGGCCGGCGATGCGGTGCGGGCCTAGCGCGGCCCCTATCATCGCTCGGGTGCCTCCTCCGGCAAGCGCGCAGGCGTGAAGAAAGAACTCCGCCCCTTCCACGACATCGCGGCCTGCGACGTCTGCGGCCGCACGATCCTCAAGGGCGAGCGCACCGAGCCCTACCTCGCCAGCGGGGGCCAGCGCCACTCCGTCTGCGAGCTCTGTTTCGTGCGGGCCGAGCACGAGGGCTGGATTCGCGAATCCGCTCACGACGAGCTGCCCTCACGCAGTCCGCGGCCCCAGGAGCGCCGACCGCTGTTCGGCAGGCTCCGGCGACGTCCGTCGGATGTGGTAGACGGCGATCCGCGCGACGACGCAAGCGTCCGACCCCCTCTCTCCGAGGACCGCGAGGCCGAGCCCGAGCCGGGGGGCGGAAACGGCGACCCAGCCGGCGCGCCTCCCCGGGTCTCGGCCAGGCGCGAGCTTCCGCAGAACCCCCGTCACGTACGCGGGGTGCCCACCACGGCGGAGGTCAAGGTGGAACGCGCCCTGGAGCTCTTCAACGCCTCTGAGCATCAGCGGACCATGTTGGGTCTGACCCGTTCGCTCGGCCCGCCGTGGGCCACGGCGCTGCCCGACCCGCAGGCTCCGAGCACCGTTACCGTGATCGTGGCCTGGGAGCTCTCGTGGTACCGCTACCGCGTCGACCTCGGTGACGCCGCCGAGCCGGTCGTGCTGCAGGGAAAGGGCGATGAGCTCGGTGACATCGATGACGGTCTGCGCCAATGGAACGCCGGCCTGGACACCGAGGGCCGGCTGGTGATAGGAGCGGCCCAGGAATGATCTACTGCGTAGTGCCCCAGCCACTGGAAGCGGAGCTGTTCGACAAGCTCTCCGAGTACTACAGCGACGACCCCAACGTGACGGTGATCGTCGACCGCCGCGAGGGGCAGGGCGGCGCTCCCGGCCCCCACCCGGCCGATCGCGACCGGCGGCGGCGCCGGGCAAAGGGGAGCTTTCCACCGATGGGGCCCGTGGGCGGGAAGCCCTGACCGACTCGCGGGCGGTGGTCGTCCACGTGGACGGGGGCGCGCGGGGCAATCCCGGGCCGGCCGCGGTGGCGGCTGTGGCCACGGACCCCGGCGGCGGGGTGATCGGCGAGCGCACGGCCTACATCGGCGAGGCAACCAACAACGTGGCCGAGTACCGCGCGGTCCTCCTGGGGCTCGAGCTGGCGCGGGAGCTGGGGGCCTCGAGCGTCGAGGTGGTGAACGACTCAGAGCTCGTGGCGAGACAGCTCGAGGGCCGCTACAAGGTGAAGAACGCGGGCCTGAAGCCGCTCTACCTGGAGACGATGAATGCGCTGCGGGAGTTCGGCGAGTGGTCGGTGCGCAGCGTGCGCCGGGAGTGCAACGAGCGCGCGGACGAGCTCGTGAACGAGGCGCTGGACCAGGCGGGGTAGAGGGCGGTGCTCAGCGCCGCAGCGTGGCCGACTTGCGCCTGGTGGCAGCGTGCCCGGAGCCGTCACGGAACCCGAGCGTCAGCGTGACCTTCGCCCGCCGGTCGTTGCGAAGCCGGCGCTTGCCCTGCGGGGTCAAGCTGAGCCTCACGCCGTAGCGGCATGCCTTTGAGACAGACCGCGAGCCTTCGCGACGCTCTCGCTACGAGCGCTGGACGCCGGACGAGCTGTGCGTCATATCCCCGCGAACGGATTGACGACCCGGACGGTTCCGTACGTGCGGTCGTGCTGGAAGTCCTCCGAGAGCAGCTCGCCAAGTCCGTAGTGCTCGGCGTAGGCCCAGAGATGGGCGTCGAACCAGGAGAGCTGGTAGGTCGCGGCGCCGCGCAGCCCCAGGCGAATGATCTCCTCGGTCGGATACAGCACTTCGAACTGGACCAGCATCTCCTCGGCTTCGTGCGTTGCCCCCGGCAGGTCGAGCAGCGGTCCACCGTCCGCGAGCGGCCGAGTCACGGCGGCTACGAACTCGACCACCGTCTGATGCGCCAGCCGCAGGCCCCCGCTGTGGATCCCGTTCCGCAGGACTTCGGTCGCCACCCGTTGTTTGTCCGGGAAGCGGGGGTCGAAGCGGTAGACCAGAATGTTGGTGTCAACGAGCGCCGCTGCCACGCTCGTACAGATCCTCGCGCCGCCAACCGCGGTCACCCCGCGTGCGAGGTGGTTTCGTTTGTTGCCACGCCTCTTGGCGCTGGGTCGCTCGGTCGAACCGCTCGGGGGTGGGCGGCGAGGAGGTCGGCGTGAGCCGGACCGGTCCGCTCAAGTCAGCTCGAACCGGATGGCTGTGCTCGTGCCATCGCGGAAAGGCGGTTCGTGGGAGGTGACCCCCACTCGGACGAACCCGGCCTTCTCGGCGACCCGCTGCGAGGCGACGTTGTCCGGGTGGGTGAGAAGGCAAAGCCGTCCGATTCCGTGCTCGGTGCGCGCCCACTCGACGACCGCCTTGACTGCCCCGGTCATGACCCCCGTGCCGCGCGCCTCCCTGCTGAGCCAGAAGCCGACCAAGCCGCCCTCGCGAAGGCGAACCGTGACGGCACCGAGAAACCGGTTGCTCTGACGGTCGACGATCGCGAACGTGCGCTGCTCGGTGCCGAGCCAGTTCCGCTCGCAGCTCGCAAGCCACGTCCGCCCGGCTTCCACAGGGTAGGGGGCGGGAATGAACGGGATAAAGCGCGGGATCTCGGGATCGGAGCACGCCGTGACCACCGCCACAAGATCGGTCCGTCGCGGTGGTCGAAGCAGGAGATCACCGACGCAGAGCTCCACGAGTGTCAGGCTACCCTCGGAGAACGGCGCGACCCCCCTCCTGCTTCCGCCGCATACGGGCAGTGCCGAGGGACCGTTTCGTCAGGACGAATCGCGCGGCGGGTGGGATGAAGCGTCGTGTACTTCCTCTGAGCGCTGCTGCTGCAATGCGCGATCTCCGGCGGCCTCGCTGAAGAGCGGCGCGTGCTCCCTCCACGCAAGGCGTCGGCGAGAAGGGAGCCCGATCAGGTGTTGCTAGCAGGGTCGGGCGGCCATCGCCCCACAATCTCCGCCACGCCCGCGTTTTCGAGCACCCAGGGAG
>JBPCJI010000029.1:0-2743 GCA_051005475.1 Thermoleophilaceae bacterium | reverse complement strand
CGCAGTTGATCGACCAGGCCGGTGAGGTCTGACTCGACGGTGTCCGCGCGGTCGCGCATGCCCGCGGTGGCGGCCTGGACCGCAGCCACGTGCTCGGCGGCCTGGGCCTCGGCGCGCTCGCGACTCTCGCGCGCGGCCTGCTGCGCCTCGCGTCGCACACGATCAGCCTCGTCACGCGCGGTGCTGCGCTCCTGCTCGGCCTGCCTGGTGGCGTCCCCTGTCACCTGGTCTGCCTGCTCGGTGGCGCTCGCCTCGATCACGGCAGCGCTGCGCTCGGCCGCCTCGACGATCGTGCGCACCTGCTCGGCCGCCGCGCCGGCAATCGAGCCGGCCGGGCCCGCCGATCCTTCGGAGGCCCGGCTCGCGCGCTGCAGCTCCTCGACGGCTTCCGCGATCTGTTGCAGGTTAGCGTCGACCTCCTCCTGGTCATAGCCCCGGCGGGCCGACGAGAAGTCCGCCCGCACGATGGTCTGCTTCTCCAGCTCCAATTCGCCCACTCCTATAGCTCGCCTGGTTGAGGGTCAGCCTAGCCCAAACGCACGGTCGGGGCCGCGGCGCTGCCTCCCCCCGGGGCGGGCGCCAGGGCTCAGGCCCCGGCCTCGATTTCGTCCAGCTCGCGGCGCAGCTGCTTGATCTCGTCACGCAGCCTGGCGGCGTACTCGAAGCGCAGGTCCTCGGCGGCTGCAAGCATCTCCTCCTCGAGCTCGACCATCGTCCGGGCGATGTCCTGCGCCGACATCCCCTCCTCGCGCTCACGCCGCCGGCCCTTGCCTCGGGGCAGCTTCGACTCCGCTCCCGAGAGGAAGGCGGCGATGTCCGACACGCCCTTGCGGATCGACTCCGGCGTGATCCCGTGCTCCTCGTTGTAGGCCACCTGGATCGCCCGGCGACGGTCGGTCTCGGAGATCGCGGTGCGCATCGCGTGGGTCTCCTTGTCCGCGTACATGATCACCTTCCCCCTGATGTTGCGGGCGGCGCGGCCGATCGTCTGGATCAGCGAGGTCTCGCCCCGCAGGAAGCCCTCCTTGTCGGCGTCGAGGATCGCGACCAGTGAGACCTCCGGCAGGTCCAGCCCCTCGCGCAGCAGGTTCACGCCGACCAGCACGTCGAACTCGCCGAGGCGCAGCTCGCGGATGATCTGGATCCGCTCGAGGGTGTCCACCTCGGAGTGCAGGTAGCGCACCCGCACGCCGTACTCCATCAGGTAGTCGGTGAGGTCCTCGGACATCTTCTTGGTCAGGGTGGTCACCAGCGTGCGCTCGCCGGCCTCGGTGCGGGCGCGGATCTCGTTCATCAGGTCGTCGATCTGGTTCCTGGTCTCCCGCACGTCGATCTCCGGGTCGACGACCCCCGTCGGCCGGGCGATCTGCTCGACCACCCGCGCGGAGTGCGCGCGCTCGTAGGTTCCCGGGGTGGCCGACACGAACACCACCTGCGGGGTGATGGCCATGAACTCGTCGAAGGTCTGCGGGCGGTTGTCGAGCGCGCTCGGCAGCCGGAACCCGTGCTCGATCAGGGTCTGCTTGCGCGAGCGATCCCCCTCGTACATGCCGCCGATCTGGGGCACCGTCTGGTGGGACTCGTCGATGAAGCAGACGAAGTCCTTCGGGAAGAAGTCGATCAGGCAGTAGGGGCGCTCACCCGGGGCCCGGCCGTCGAGGATGCGGGAGTAGTTCTCGATCCCGTTGCAGAACCCGAGCTCGCGCAGCATCTCCATGTCGAACTGGGTGCGCTGGCGCAGCCGGTGGGACTCGAGCGGCTTGCCCTGGGCCTCGAGCTCGGCGCAGCGGGCCTCCAGCTCGTCGCGGATCTCGCCGACCCCGCGCTCGACGGTCTGGCGGTCGGTGGCGTAGTGCGTGGCCGGCCACACGGCGGCGTGGGCCAGCTCCTTGAGCACCTCCCCGGTGAGCGGGTCGAACTCCTGCACCTGCTCGACCTCCTCGCCGAACAGGACCGCCCGGTAGGCGGTCTCGGCGTAGGAGGGGAACACCTCGAGCGTCTCTCCCCGCACCCGGAAGGCGCCGCGGCCGAGCACCTGGTCGTTGCGGGAGTACTGCATGTCCACGAGCTTGCGCAGCGTGGCGTCGCGGTCGATCATCTCGCCCGGCTTGATCAGCAGCATCTGCTCGTTGTACTTCTGGGGCGACCCCATGCCATAGATGCACGACACGCTGGCCACGACGATCACGTCCCGGCGGGCGAACAGCGCGGCGGTGGCGGCATGTCGCAGGCGGTCGATCTCCTCGTTGATCGCGGAGTCCTTCTCGATGTAGAGGTCCTGGGCGGGCACGTAGGCCTCGGGCTGGTAGTAGTCGTAGTAGGAGACGAAGTACTCGACCGCGTTGTCGGGGAAGAACTCGCGGAACTCGTTGCAGAGCTGTGCCGCCAGCGTCTTGTTGTGGGCGATCACCAGCGAGGGCCGCTGGATCTGCTCGATCGTGAAGGCCATCGTGGCCGTCTTGCCCGAGCCGGTGACCCCGAGCAGGGTCTGGAAGCGGTCCCCCGCCTCGATGCCCGAGGAGAGGTAGTCGCGCGCCTTCGGCTGGTCGGCGACGGGGCTGTAGGTGCTGTTCAGCCTGAAGGGAGGCATGGCTTTGGTGGACCTTAGCGCCGGCTCAGGATCTCCTTGAGGTCGTGCTCGAGCTCGGTGCGGCCGGTGGTCAGGTCCGCCCAGGTCACGCGTATGACGGTGATTCCCTCCCGCTGCAAGGCCCGGTCGCGGCGGCGGTCGGCGTAGAACGCC
>JBPCJI010000028.1:0-14696 GCA_051005475.1 Thermoleophilaceae bacterium | reverse complement strand
CCGCCGGAGTGCTGCGCCACGGAGCCAAGCTTCTACACGCCTTCGCCGAGGCACGCGTTCCGAAGATCACGATCATCCTGCGCAAGGCCTACGGAGGCGGCTTCATCACGATGAACTCGAAGTCCCTCGGCGCCGACCTGGTACTCGCCTGGCACGGCGCCGAGATAGGCGTCGTGGGCGCCAAGCAGGCGGTGGCGATCGTGAACCGCCGCGACATCGCGGCGGCCGATGATCCGGTGGCCGAGCGCGACCGGCTGGCCGAGGAGTACACCGACGAGCGGCTGAAGGCCGAGATCGCCGTGGCCGAGGGCCACGTCGACGAGCTGGTGACTCCCGAGCAGACCCGCGGGCGGCTGCAGTGGGCCCTGCGCGTGCTCGACGGCGATCACCGTCACGGCTACGGGCGCGGAAACGTCCCGCTGTGAGCCTCCGCACAGAGCGCTACGTCGCCCTTGGTGACAGCTTCAGCGCGGGGCTGGATGACGGCTCCACGCCGTGGCCGGAGCTGACCGTACGCGGGCTTCGCGACCGCGGGGAGCGTGTCGAGCTGTTCAACTTCGCACGTGTCAATGCCACGACCGACGACGTGGCCGAGCTCCAGCTCGAGCCGGCGCTCGAGCTGCGGCCGGCGCTCGTCTCGCTCGTCTGCGGCGCCAACGACGTGCTGCTCTGCGTGCGCCCCGACCTCGACGCGTTCGAGGCTGCCTTCGGCGGCGTGCTCGGGCGCCTGCACGAGGAGCTGCCGGGAGCCACGCTCGTGACCGCCACCTATCCGGATCCCGGCAAGTTCGCCGACCTGAGGCCCCGCACGCGCAAGCGCGTGGTCGAGGGCATCGCCCGGGCCAACGACGTGATCCGGGGGGCGGCGGAGAAGAACGGGGCGCTCTGCCTCGAGCTGAGCGAGCACCCGGGCGTGGCAGACCGGGCAAACGTGGGCAAGGACGGCTTTCACCCTTCCGCCGCCGGGCACCGCCGCGCCGCGGCCGAGGTGCTCGAGGCCTTGGCCAACCACCGCTCGGAAGAGAAGGAGTGCGCATGAGCCTCGAGGGAAAGCGAATCCTCGTCACGGGCATCATCACCCGCCGCAGCATTGCCTTCTCGGTTGCCGAGCAGGCGCAGCTGGCGGGCGCCGAGGTGCTGCTCACGGGCTTCGGCCGCGGCCGGAGTATGACCGAGCGCGCCGCCGCCAAGCTGCCGGATCCGCCCGACGTGCTTGAGCTGGACGTGAACAAGCCGGAGGACTTCGAGGCGCTCACCGGCGAGCTCGACTCCCGCTGGGGCGGGGTGGACGGTGCTCTGCACGCGATCGCATTCGCGCCCGAGGACGCGCTCGGGGGAAACTTCCTCGGCGCGCCGGCGAGCAGTGCCTCGGCCGCCTTCGAGACGAGCGCCTACTCGTTCAAGTCGCTCGCCGCCGCGCTGCAGCCGCTGATGGGGAACGGGGGCGGCCTCGTGGGGCTCGACTTCGACGCCTCCGTGGCGTGGCCGGCCTACGACTGGATGGGGGTGTCGAAGGCGGCGCTCGAGGCGGTCAGCCGCTACCTCGCGCGCGACCTCGGTCCCTCCGGCGTGCGCGTGAACCTGGTCTCCGCCGGCCCGCTCGACACCCCGGCGGCGGGCGGCATCCCGGGATTCGAGGACCTCTCGGCGGCGTGGCAGAAGCAGGCGCCGCTCGGGTGGGACGTTGGCGACCCCAAGCCCGTGGCCGACGCGGTCTGCTTCCTGCTCTCGGACCTGTCGCGCGGGATTACGGGCGAGATCATCCACGTGGACGGCGGATTCCACGCGATCGGCGCAGCGGTCGAGCCGGCGGAGGCGGAGGAGAGTGTTGACGGGGACGAGAGCGCAGACTCTGACGCGGGGGACAGCGAGTCCGAGAAGCCGGTGGCGGATGAGCCTGAGAAGGTCTCCTGAAGCTTCGCCTTTCAGCCCCAACCTTCCCTTTGGTTGTGCTCGGCGAGTTGCCGCCCCCCCGCGGCGGGTGAAAATGGGATCGACCGGCGCGTAGGCGACCGGTCGCGACCGGGCATGGCCACCCGCCGACCAAAGCCGTACCGATCCAGGTCCTCACCACACAGTGTGGCCGTCGTTGGGTGCGGTAGGCGCACCTTTTGTTCCCCACACTCCAGCGCCTCCGAGCGCCGGTGGGCCCGTTGTAGAGCCGGTCGCGGACATCGTGCCGGCCGCGAAGGCGGGCTCGCGCGACCCTTGGTGGGACCTTGTCGCGGATGGGACCGTCATGCCCGCGACGGCCGCCAGGCCGTCCGAGCCTCCGCCGCTCGGCCGGTCCGCCTCGCCCAGCGCCTCCACGCTCATCCTGGCCGAGCGCGAGCCCGAGCGCTGAGGCTCTACCTCGCGAAGGTCTTGGTCACCGAGCCCATCGGCACCCGCTGGGTCAGCTGGTCGCGGATGCCGGGCAGGCCCGGCTCGTAGTCGATCCTGCCGGCGGTGGCGGGGGGCAGCGCCACCACCACCCGCTTCGCGCGCACGGTGGCCCTGTCCGAGACCACATCCACGCCGCCGCGCCCGCGGCGCACGATGCGCCTGACCGGGGTCCTCAGGAGCAGCCGCCTCCTGCCGATCCGCCTGGCCAGCTCGTCGGCGATCCTCTGCGTGCCCCCCTCGATCCGTGACTCCTGCGCGCCGCCGCCGGTGTTGATCAGCTCGCCCAGGGAGCCCGCCGAGTGGATGTAGAAGAGGATGAACAGAAGCGAGACGTCGCGCGGCTCGATCGAGAAGACCGACTGGATGGCCAGATCGGCCAGCTTGCGGGCGTCGGCGCTGAGGATGTTGGCCCGCTTCCACGTGTCGAAGGTCTGGCTGTCCCACTCCGTCGCGCGGGCGGCGCGCCACGGCGCGTCGAGCGGCACGGTCCTCGCCATCTGGTCGAGCTGGCCGATCGCCTTCTGGGCCTCGACCAACGCCACCGGGCTCACGGGCGGGATCGTGCCGCTGTACTCGTCTCGTCGCCCGTTGAAGAAGAGCACGTTCCGGCCCGTGTTGTAGGTGGGCATGATCGCGATCCCGAGCTCGCGCGCCAGGGCGATGATCCGCCGCTGCGTGGGCCCCACGAAGGTGGCGCCGAGGTTGGCCACGTCGCTCGCACCGGCCAGGATGCGGCTGTAGCAGCGCCCGCCCACCCGTCCCCTGGCCTCCATCACGATCACGCGCTTGCCCGCCCGGCGTAGGTCGCGGGCAGCCACGAGGCCGGCGAGCCCGGCGCCCACCACGACCACGTCGGCGGCGCGCCGCCTGGGCTTGCGGCGCCTCCTCGCCTCGGCGGCGCCCGGTAGCGCGAGCGCGGCACCGGCGGCGGCGCCACCCATCAGCTCGCGCCTCGACAGGCGCCCCGGCTCGGACTCGGCCTTCGCCTCCATGCGGCTCCGAGTATGGCGCGGCCGGCGCGGTCGGTGCGTCAGCCGGCGAGCGCCCGCTCCACGATCTCTTCCGCGCCCACCCCGGCCGGCAGGGTGCCAAACGCGCGCCCCCCCTCGCCGCCCAGCCGAGCGGCGCAGAAGGCGTCCGCCACGGCCGCGGGGGAGTGGCGCACGAGCAGCGAGCCCTGGAGGGCGAGCCCGAGGCCCTCGACGGTGCCCCGCGCGCTCCACTCGAGCTCTCCCGCCGGCAGGGCTTCCTGCCCCAGCCGCGCCACCCCTCGCCTGAGCTGGGCCACGTGCGCGTCGAGATGGGCGTTTGCGCCCCCGGCGATCTCCACCTCGGCCAGGAAGGCCGGTAGCGCCTCGGGCTCCCTGGCGATTGCGCGCAGCACGTCGAGCGCCGCCACGTTGCCCGAGCCCTCCCAGATCGAGTTGAGCGGCGAGTCGCGGTAGAGGCGCGGCATCCCGGAGTCCTCCACATAGCCGTTGCCCCCGAGGCACTCGAGCGCCTCGATCGCGTGGTGGGGCGCACGCTTGCAGACCCAGTACTTCATCACCGCCGTGGCCAGCCGGCGAAACGGCCCGGCGCCCGCCGAGGCCTCGTCGTAGGCGCGGGCGATCCGCATCGCGGCCGCCGTGGCCGCCTCGGACTCGATCGCGAGGTCGGCCAGCACGTTCTGCATCGCCGGCTGCTCCACGAGCGCCTTGCCAAAGGTGAAGCGGTGGCGGGCGTGGTGGATCGCCCGCGCGGTTCCCAGGCGCATCGAGGCCGCCGAGCCGATCAGGCAGTCGAGCCGCGTGTGGTTGACCATCCGGATGATCGTCTGGACACCCCGGCCCTCCTCGCCGACCAGGTGTCCGCGCGCCCCTCGCAGCTCGATCTCCGAGGAGGGCAGCGAGCGGGTGCCGAGCTTGTCCTTCAGCCGCTGGATCTGAAACCCCGGGTCGCTCCCCTCCACCAGAAAGCACGACAGGCCCGCGGGGGCCTGGGCGAGCATCAGGAAGACCTCGCACGAGGGGTAGGAGCAGAACCACTTGTGGCCGGTGAGCTCCCAGCTCGCATCGGGCCGGGGCTCGGCCCGCGTGGTGTTGGCGCGCACGTCGGAGCCGCCCTGCTTCTCGGTCATCGCCATGCCGGCGAGCGCTCCACTCTCGTAGTCGGCCCGTACGAGTCGCGGCTCCCACTCCCGCGAGAGATCGGGGCTCTCCCGGAGGGCCGGGATCACCGAGTAGGTCATCGACACGGGGCACATCACCCCGGCGTTCACCTGACTCCACGTGTGCATGAGCGCTGCGCGAACCGTGTGGGCGCCCGGGGCGGGCTCGCCCCAGGGGAGGGAGTGGATCTCACGCTCGATCGCCTCGCGCAGAAGCCAGTGCCACGACGGGTCGAGCTCCACGTCGTCGACTCGGTTGCCGTAGCGGTCGTGGGTGCGCAGGATCGGCGTGTTGCGCTCGCAGCGCTCGGCGTGCTCGAGCGCCTCGGGGGAGCCGGCCAGCTCGCCGGCGTCCCGGAGACGCTCCAGCCCCGAGCCGGGGGCGCCGCCCGCGGCCACAACCTCCCGGTCGAGTGCCTCCACCATCGCCGCATCCGCCTCGAAGACGTTGTACGGCGCGATCGGCGGCGCCTGGTTCGTTACCTCATGCGTGTGCTCGGAGACGGCCGATCAGCGCCTTTGCGCGAGGCCCGCTACCTGATGCCCCGCGGGAGGCCCTTCAGGGCTTTGGCGAGCGATTGGGTCGCGTCGTAGCTCTCGGAGGCCGGTGGCGCGGTGGTGTCGAGCTTCGTGCCGAAGTCGCGCAGCTCGTTGTCGATCACGAAGTTGCCCGCGGGCACGCCGGCCTGCGCGGGGACCTTCGAGGTCACACGCATCCGGCGCATCAGGCCATCGTCGTCGATCCACAGCTCGGCCGGAGTCGGATCGTTCAGGCGGGTCTCCTGGCCGCCGATGCGCTCCATTGCGTCGAGCGCCCTGCGCGCCTGCGCCCGCTTGGCGTCCGGCAGCGCGGCGATGAAGTCCGAGACGCGATAGGTCCCCTTGAAGTGCGTGGTCTCCACCCCGCCGATCTCCTCCTTGCCGACCTCGTCGAGTCCCTTGGCCGCCTTCAGCGCCCGCAGCTGGGAGGCGGGGTCGAGCGCAAAGAGCGCGCCCAGACCGTCTGCCGGCAGGCCGGCGGCCTCGGCCACCGCGCGAAGGTCCAGTGCCACCCAGGACTTGCCGCCCGGGATCTTCAGGCCATCGAGCTCGGGGGGCTTGACGTGGAAGTCCGCCCCGTCGATGAGCATCTCGAGGTCGCCCTTTGTCTCCCGCGGTGCGCCCGTTAGTGCCAGCAGCGGCCCGAGGTCCACCTTGATGCGCGCGCGGGGCTCGCGCAGCGCCGTGACGCCATCGGCCTTCAGGGTCATCGGGGCCGGCAGACCCAGTCCGCTCATCTTCATGCGCATCGTCATCCGGGCCGTGCCCTGCTTGCCCGTGGCTTCGGCCGCCTGAGCGGCATCGACCCCGGCGGCCTCATCGGCTCCGCAGGAGGTGAGGGCGAGGCCGCCCCCGGCGACTGCGGCAGTGACGAGCAGGGCTATGAGGAGGGAGCGCAGGGCTACGAGGAGGGAGCGCAGGGCTACGAGGGGGGAGCGCATGGGGGGCAGGGTACAGGCGAGTGCGAGGGCCAGCACGGCTGAGACTCCACCAGGCGGTGGCGCGGAGCCGAGGCGGATGCGCGGGATCGAGATCGGCGTAACGACCGACGACCTGTGATCCTTCTCGAGCTCTGAGCCTTTCCGCGATCAGACCGCCGAAGCTCCCGCCGCCCGTGAAGCTCGCCTCCCAGGTGCGCGGCGCAGGACGCCCAGGGGCAGGACGCCCAGGCGCAGGACGCCCATGATCCGCCGCGACCTCTCGCCCGCCGAGGTCCGCGTCCTGGGCTGCCTGATCGAGAAGCAACGCACCACGCCCGACCAGTACCCGCTCACCCGCAACGCCCTGCGGTTGGCGTGCAACCAGTCGACCAACCGCGACCCCGTGGTCGACTACGACGAGGCGACCCTCCGCGCCGCCGTCGAGCGGCTCGGGCGTTACGGGCTCCTGCGCTTCACCAGTGCGCGCGGAAGCCGCGCCGCGAAGTACCGCCACCTCGCCGGTGAGACGCTCGGGATCGGGGAGGCCGAGTTGGCGCTGCTCGCGCTGCTGATGCTCCGCGGTCCGCAGACCCCGGGCGAGCTGAGAGGCCGAAGCGAGCGGCTGCATCGCTTCGCCGAGGCCGAAGCGGTGGAGGAGGCCCTCGCGCGCCTGATCGACGCCGGGCTCGCCGTCCGATTCGAGCGCCGGCCCGGCCAGAAGGAGCAGCGCTGGGCACACCTGCTCTCGGCCGACGCCGAAGGCGCCGAGGAGCCCGGGGAGGAGCGGGCAGAGGCGATCGCTGCGTCCGCCGAGCCGTCCGCTGCGTCCGCCGAGCCATCCGCAGGTCCGTCCCAGGAGGCCGCACCCGCTCCCCCTGCCACGCTCCCGGCCCCACCCGATTCGCCCGGGCTGGAGGCACGCGTGGCTGCGCTGGAGGCCGAGCTGCGCAGCCTGCGCGAGCAGCTATCCGATCCGCTGGAGGACTAGCTCGGACGGGCCCGTTATCCTCCCGCCCCGATGGATGAACGCGCTCTCACCGAGCGCCTGATCACCTACGACACCGACTCCCTCGAAGGGATGCAGTCCGCCGCCGCCTTCGTCAAGGGCTGGCTGGAGGCCCGCGATGTCGACGTGACCGGCGAGACTTACAACGGTCGCCCCGTGCTGACCGCGACCGTCGGTGCCCAGACGGGCCCGACCGTCGTCCTCCATGCCCATCTCGACGTGGTGCCGGCGTTGGCCGAGCAGTTCGAGCCGCGCGTGGCCGGGGACCGGCTGTACGGTCGCGGCGCCTATGACATGAAGGGCGGCCTCGCAGCGATGATGTGCGCGGTCGGCGACCTCGCCGCCCAGGACCTCGTGCGCGTGCACTTCGTGTGCGTGTCCGACGAGGAGTCAGACGAGCAGACAAAGCGCGGCACCGACCACGTGGTGGCGCAGGGCTTCACCGGCGACTTCGCGATCACCGGCGAGCCCACGAACCTGCACATCGGCATCCAGGCCAAGGGCGTGCTGGTGGTGCGGGTCCACGTGGGCGGTCGCTCCGCGCACGGCTCCACGCCGTGGCTGGGCGACAACGCCGTGCTGAAGGCGATCGACGTCTTCCGCGGAATCGAGTCACTGCCATTCACGCGCGAGACCTCCGACCTCTTCGATCGCCCCTCGATCAGCCTCGGGCGGATCATGGGAGGCGACGCCGTGAACCGCGTGCCCGACACATGCGCGATCGACCTCGACATCCGCTACCTGCCGGGCCAGGACGCCGACGAGATCCTCGCGGACATCGGCGCCCAGCAGGACTCCGAGGTCACGAAGGTCTTTCACCGCGAGCCGATCGTGGTCGCGCGCGAGGAGCCCTACGTGCAGATCCTCGCCGAGGCGGTCTGCAGCGTGACCCCGCTGCAGGAGAGCATCGCCGTCGGGCGCGACGGCACCTCGGACGTCATCTCCTTCCTCAACGCCGGCATGCCCGGGGTGGAGTTCGGGCCCTCCGGCGACGGCCACCACGGCCCGGAGGAGTGGGTCTCGATCGAGTCGCTGGCCCAGTACCGTCGCGCGCTGGTGGAGTTCGTGCACCTGATCCCCCGGCGCTCGCGCAAGCCGGCGCTGAAGATCGCCTGAGATGAACCCCAGGTTCGAGGACATCCCGCGCCCCTCGCTCTGGAAGCGCTTCCTGCTCGGTGGCGCGCTCGTGGTGTTCGCCACGGCCTCGGCCACCTCGGTGGCCGCGTTCAGGGAGGTCGACCGCGTGGTCAACGCGATCAAGCCCGGGAAGTCCCTCAAGCTCGTCGGCTCGATCGCGAAGGCACCTCCCGGCAAGCCGCAGACGATCATGCTGCTGGGCTCCGACAGGCGCCCACCGGACGCAAAGGACGGGGGAGCCGGGATGGGCGCCCGCTCGGACACGATCATCCTCGTGCGGCTCGATCCCGAGAAGGAGGCCACCGCGCTGATGTCGCTGCCGCGCGATCTGAAGGTGCAGATCCCGGGGCGCGGCACGGACAAGATCAACGCCGCGTATGAGCTCGGCGGCGCGAAGCTCACGCTCCAGACCGTGAAGCTGCTCACCGGCCTGCAGGTCAACCACGTGATCAACGTGGACTTCCAGGGCTTCAAGAAGGCCGTCAACGCGATCGGGTGCGTCTACCTCGACATCGACCGGCGCTACTTCAACGACAGCCCCGGCTATGCCTACATCGACGTGAGGCAGGGCTATCAGAAGCTCTGTGGCGAGGAGGCGCTCGAGTACGCCCGCTTCCGCCACGAGGACTCCGACCTCGTGCGCGGGGCCCGCCAGCAGGACTTCCTGCGCGAGGCAAAGCAGCAGGTGGGGGTGGGGCAGCTCGTGAAGGACCGCGAGAGGCTGATCAGGATCTTTGGCAAGTACACGACCTCCGACGATGCGCTCAAGACGCGGGAGGGAATCCTGCGGCTGCTCAAGCTGGCCGTCTTCTCGGTCGATCAGCCGATCCGCGAGGTCCACTTCGAGGGGCGCATCACCGGCGGGGATGAGCTCACGAACACTCCCAGCTACGTCGAGGCCAGCGATGCCACGGTGAAGAAGCTGACCGCGCAGTTCCTGGGAGTGGAGGAGACCAAGGGCCCGCGCGGCGAGCTGGAGCCCCGGCGCAAGAGGCGCAAGAAGGCCGGCGGGGACGCCGGGCTCGAGAAGGCTCCCGGGCCGGGCAAGGACCAGGCGATCCAGGCGATCCAGCAGGGCGCCGGGGGCAAGCTGCCGGTCTACTACCCGACGGTGCGCCTGAGGGGCTCGCTCTTCGCGGGCCCCCCGCGCGCCTACAGGATCGAGGCCTTGGACGGCAAGCGCCACAAGAGCTACCGGATGGTCATCCGGCGAGGCCTGATAGGCGAGTACTACGGGATCCAGGGCACCACCTGGCAGGACCCGCCGATCCTCGAGAGCGCCTCCGAGGAGCGGACGATCGGCAGGCGAACCTTCGAGCTGCACTACGACGGCGACCGCCTGCGCATCGTGGCCTGGCGCACGCGCAAGGCCGTCTACTGGGTCTCCAACACCCTGCTGCAGTCGCTCACCGAGCGCCAGATGCTGGGCATCGCCCGCTCGGTGCGCCTGCCCTAATACCCTCCCCCCCTCCGATGGCGCAGAAGGAACCCATAGGCGTGATCGGCGTGGGCTGGGTGGGCCTCTGCACGGCCGCCTGCTTCGCCGAGCTCGGCCACCCCGTCTATGCCCGGGACATCGTGCCCGAGAAGGTGGAGTCGCTCGCGCGCGGGGAGGTCTCGATGCACGAGCCGGGCCTTCCCGAGCTGGTCCGCAAGAACGCCGAGCGGCTTACCTTCACGACCGACATGGGCCACGTGCTCGAGAACGCGCAGCTCCTGTTCTGCTGCGTGGACACGCCCCCCACCTACTCGGGGGACGCCGACCTCTCGCGCGTGGAGGCGGTGATCGCCGAGCTGGGCGGCTCGCCCGAGCACGCGATCGTGATGAAGAGCACGGTGCCCGTGGGCACCGGGCGGTCGATCAGCCGCCGCTTCGAGGAGCTCGGCTACGTCTCCAACCCGGAGTTCCTGAAGGAGGGCTCGGCGGTCGAGGACTTCATGCAGCCCGACCGCGTGGTGGTGGGGGCAGGCGACCGTGCCGCGCGATTTGCGGACCGCGTCGCCGCTCTCTATGAGCCGACCGGCGGGGAGATAGTCCGGACCGACGTGGAGAGCGCGGAGTTCATCAAGCTGGCATCGAATGCCTTCCTCGCCACCAAGATCTCCTTCATCAATGAGATCGCAAATGTGTGCGACGAGTTCGGTGCGGACGTGAACGAGGTGGCCCGGGGAATGGGCCTTGACGATCGGATCGGCCCGAAGTTCCTTCGCGCCGGGATCGGGTGGGGGGGAAGCTGCTTTGGCAAGGACGTGCTCTCGTTGAAGCAGCTCGCCGGCAACACCGGCTATCACTTTCAGCTGCTGACAGCGGTGATGGAGGTCAATGAGCTTCAGAAGCGACGCACGATCAGCAAGCTGCAGAAGCACCTGGGCTCGCTCGTCGGCAAGCAGATAGCGCTGCTCGGGATCTCCTTCAAGCCGGATACCGACGACGTCCGCGATGCAACCAGCCTCGTCCTCGCCGCCCGCCTCCACGGCGAGGGTGCCCACGTTCGGGCCTACGACCCGGTGGCCGGAGCGCGGGCGCGTGAGCTGCTCGTGGGCACGACGCTCGCAGACTCGGCGCTCGAGGCGCTCGATGGCGCGGACGCCGCCGTGCTCGTGACCGAGTGGCCCGAGTTCGCCGAGCTCGACTGGGCGGGTGAGGTGATGGAGCGGATGGCCTCGCCGATCGTCGTGGACGGTCGTAACTTCCTCGATCGCGACGGGCTGCGGACGGACGGCTTCACCTACGAGGGCATCGGCCGCTATGTGGTCCCCTGATGCAGGCGCTGGTCCTGGCGGGAGGCGAGGGCACGAGGCTGAGGCCGCTCACCTACACGACCCCGAAGCCCGTGATGCCGCTGGCGGGCCGACCGTTCCTGTCGTTCATGCTCGACTGGCTGCGCGGCCACGGCGTGACGGACGCGATCCTCTCGTGCGGGTTCCTCTCCGACGCGGTGCGCGGGGTGCTCGGCGACATCCACCAGGGGATGCGGTTGCGCTACGTGACCGAGGAGGAGCCCCTGGGGACTGCCGGGCCCGTGCGCCTGGCCTTTGACGGCGGCATCCTCGAGCAGCGCCTGCTCGTCCTGAACGGCGACGTCCTCACCGACCTCGACCTGACCGCCCAGCTCGCCCGCCACACCGCGACCGGCGCGCGCGCCACCCTCGCCCTGATCGGGGTGGATGACGTGTCGAGCTACGGCGTCGTGCCCACGGACGCGGACGGCCGCGTGGAGGCTTTCCTGGAGAAGTCAGACGGCCCCGCGCCCACCAACCGCATCAACGCCGGGGCGTACGTGATCGAGCGCGAGGTGGTGGAGTCGAAGATCCCCTCCGGGAGGGCGGTCTCCTTCGAGCGCGAGGTGTTCCCCGCGCTCGTGGGTGACGGGCTCTACGGCCACGAGGCATCGGGTTACTGGATCGACATCGGGGCCCCGGAGCGCTACCTGGAGGCCACCTATGACCTCCTCAGCGGCCGCCTCGAGTCCTCGCTGCCCCCGCGCGACGAGACCGGCTCGCTGATCGGGGCGGGCTGCCTCGTGGCAGGCGCGCACATCGGCCCGCAGTCCGTGCTGGGCAGCCACTGCTCGGTCGGCACCGACTCGAACGTGGAGCGCTCCGTGCTCCACGACCGCGTGCTCGTGGGGGCCGACTGCCTGGTGCGCGACAGCGTGCTGGCGGGTGGCGTGCGCGTGGGTGAAGGTGCTCGCATCGAGCCCGGGGCCATGCTCGGCGCCGGCGCCCGCGTCGAGCCGGGAGCGGTGGTGGGCGCGGACGCCCGCGTGGCCCCCGACGCGGTGATCGAGGCGGGAGAGCCGGCGCCGTGATCGACGAGGTCCTGGCCCAGCCCGATCAGCTCGCAGACGCGCTGTGGCGGGTGCAGGCTGCCGACGTACCGCGGCGCGACCTGCCGGGCGGGCTGCTCGTCTGCGGCATGGGGGGCTCGGCGATCGGCGGCGACCTGGCCGTGGCGGCCATCGGCGCGCGGGCCGCCCGGCCCGTGCGCACCGTGCGCGGCTACTCGCCCGAGCCGTGGCTCACGCCGGAGACCCTCGTCCTGTGCGCGAGCTACTCCGGGCACACGGAGGAGACGCTGGCCTGCTTCGAGGCCGCGGGCGAGGCCGGCGCCCACCGCGTGGTGATCACCACCGGCGGGCCGCTCGCCGCCCGCGCGCGCGAGGAGGAGGTGCCGGTGATCGGCGTGCCCTCGGGCATGCAGCCGCGGGCCGCCGTGGTCTACATGACCGTCGGCGCGCTCGAGTGCGCCGCCCTCTGCGGCGCCGCTCCGTCGCTGAGGGACGAGATCGAGGGCGCGGCACCGGTCCTCGAAGGGGTGGGGAGCGCCGGCGAATCCGAGCGCATCGCCGAGGTCCTACGTGACACGCTGCCCGTGGTGCACGGCGCCGAGGCCACCGCGGCGCCGGCCCGGCGGTGGAAGACCCAGCTGAACGAGAACGCCAAGGTGGCCGCCTTCGCCAGCGAGCTGCCGGAGGCCAACCACAACGAGATCGAGGCCTGGAGATGGGCACACGACCATGCGCCGATCGCCGCGGTGTTCCTGACGGCGGCCGGCCTGCACCCGCGGGCGACCAGGCGGCTCGAGCTGACCGCAGGCCTGATCGAGGGTCAGGGCCTGCCGGTGATCAGGGTGGCCGCCTCCGGCGAGAGCGCCGTCGCGCGGGTCCTCTCGCTGGTGATGCTCGGCGACCTCGTGAGCGTGCGGCTGGCGCAGCTCGGGGGGATCGATCCCGAGCCCGTGATCTACATCGAGGGGTTCAAGGATGCGCTTGGCTGAGGAGCCGAAATGGGAGCTCCTGCCGGCAACTACCAACCCACCAAACCTTGACACAGTCGTGGTAAGGTTGACTACTTGGGAATGGACGGCCTCACGATCCAAGAGGCGGCCGCGACGACAGGCTGGTCGTCGCGGATGCTCCGCTACGTCGAGCGCGAGGGGCTGATCGCCCCCCGCCGTTCGAGTTCGGGCTACCGCCTCTACGGACCTGAGGAGCTGCAGCGCCTGCGCACCCTGCGCGAGCTGCTGCAGGATCACGAGATGAGCCTGGGTGACGCCGGCTTCGCGCTTCGTTTGAGCCGCGAGAGTGATCTCAAAGACGCGGTTGAGGCGTGGTTTCAAGCGAATGCGTCAAGACCGGACGACGTGCCCGCATCGGATTGGCTGCGCTGGGAGCAGGAGAAGCACCAGCGACTGCTCGCCGAGGCGGCCCGATAAGTCATTGAAGCGAGGCATTCGGCATCCCTGCCGAACCTTTCAGCGCACGACAACCTGACGACGAGAGGACACATTGAGCGCCACCGACACCACCACCCGGCAGGATTACAAGGTCGCCGACATCGGCCTGGCCGAGTTCGGCCGCAAGGAGATCCGCCTGGCCGAGCACGAGATGCCCGGGCTGATGCGCACCCGCGAGGAGTTCGCCGACTCGCAGCCGCTGAAGGGCGCGAAGATCATGGGCTCGCTGCACATGACGGTGCAGACCGCGGTGCTGATCGAGACCCTCACCGCCCTCGGCGCCGAGGTGCGCTGGGTCTCCTGCAACATCTTCTCGACCCAGGACCACGCCGCTGCGGCCATCGCCGTCACGGGCGTGCCGGTCTTCGCCTGGAAGGGCGAGACGCTCGAGGAGTACTGGTGGTGCACCGAGCAGGCGCTCGCATGGCCCGGCGGGGAGGGTCCCAACATGATCCTCGACGACGGCGGCGATGCCACGCTGCTCGTGCACAAGGGAGTCGAGTTCGAGAAGGCCGGCGCCGTGCCGGACCCCGAGTCCGCCGACTCGGAGGAGTTCAAGATCATCCTGCGCACCCTCGAGCGCACGCTCGCGGAGGATCCGCAGCGGTGGACCCGGATCGCCGAGAACATCCAGGGCGTGACCGAGGAGACCACCACAGGCGTGCACCGGCTCTACCAGTTCGCCGAGACCGGGAACCTGTTGTTCCCGGCCATCAACGTGAACGACTCGGTGACCAAGTCGAAGTTCGACAACCTCTACGGCTGCCGCCACTCGCTGGTGGACGGCATCAACCGCGGCACCGACGTGATGATCGCCGGCAAGGTAGCCGTCATCCTCGGCTTCGGCGACGTGGGCAAGGGATGCGCGGCCTCGCTGCGCGGCCAGGGCGCGCGAGTGATCGTGACCGAGATAGACCCCATCTGCGCGCTCCAGGCGGCGATGGAGGGCTACGAGGTGAAGACGCTCGAGGACGTGATCGAGAGCGCGGACATCTTCATCACCGCCACCGGCAACAAGGACATCATCACGGCCGCCGACATGGGCCGGATGAAGCACCAGGCCATCGTGGGCAACATCGGCCACTTCGACAACGAGATCGACATGGCCGGGCTCGAGAAGGTCGAGGGCATCGAGCGCATCAACATCAAGCCGCAGGTGGACGAGTGGGTGTTCCCGGACGGCCACTCGATCCTCGTGCTCTCCGAGGGCCGGCTGCTCAACCTCGGCAACGCGACGGGACACCCGAGCTTCGTGATGTCGAACTCGTTCACGAACCAGACGATCGCCCAGATCGAGCTGTTCACGAAGAACGACGAGTA
>JBPCJI010000027.1:0-2844 GCA_051005475.1 Thermoleophilaceae bacterium | reverse complement strand
TCGCCACCGCCGTCGTGACCTGCCCGGCCGTCTCGGGCGGGTCATCGTGTGCGAGGCAGAGCGCGCACTCGGCCAGCATCTTCGACGTCTCGCCGTAGCCGGGATCTGCGCCGGCGACCTCGGTGGCCACGCGACGCCCGCCGCCCACACCGTGGAAGCGAACCTTGAACCACCCCTTCTCGCGCTGCTCGGCCGAGGGGCCCTCGCCCGGCTTCATGCGACCGAGCAGCCAGTCGCGGGCCGGTGGTAGCTGGGCCAGGGCAAGCAGGCCGGCCACTCCGCCCACTGCGGCGACGGCGATCGGCAGCTGCTTGACCGCGGCGAAGTGGCCGTAGGTGAACTCGGGGCCGTAGCGCTCGAGCGCGCGCGCCGAGCGCAGCACGATCTGGGGGTCGATGGTCGGAAGCGGCAGCGCCCAGGCGCCGAGCTCGGACTCGCGGTAGGGCAGCGGCCTGTGCCCACGGACCGTGCGATCGGCGGGGCGCTGCTCGAGGCGCTTTCGCTCGGCAGCCACCCTGCCCGCCCCGCGCGCCCGGGAGAAGCCGGTGATCGCCGAGTGGACGGTGCCGGCCGAAAGCCTGCCCCCGGCGCTCACGAAGCCGCGCAGATCGATCGGGACGCCCTCGGGGAGCAGCTCCACCGTGAAGAGGGCGCCCAGATCGTGCGGGACCGAGTCGAAGCCGCAGGCGTGCACCATGCGCGCGCCGGTCTCTGCAGCCTGCCGGTGGTGGTTCACGTACATCAGGTCTACGAACTCGGGCTCGCCGGTGAGATCCGTGTAGTCCGTGCCGGCTGCGGCACACGCGGCCACGAGCGGCTCCCCATAGTTGATGTAGGGCCCGACCGTCGTGGTCACCACGCGCGTGCACTCCGCGAGCTCGCGCAACGAGCCGGCGTCGTTCACGTCGGCGTGAAGCAGCGGCACCTCGCCCCGCGAGGGCTCCACCTCCGCCAGTCGGGCCCGCAGCCCCTCGAGCTTCTCGCGGTTGCGCCCCGCCAGTGCCCAGCGACACTCGGGCGGAGCGTGGCGCGCGAGGTACTCCGCCGTCAAGCCGCCGGTGAAGCCCGTGGCTCCGACCAGCACGATGTCATAGAGCCGCTCTCCGGTCCCAACCATGTCCGTGAGACTACGACCGTATCGGCAGGTCCGTCCCCCGCCTGCTGCTTGGACGCCGCGCGCAAGAGGTGCGTCGCCGCGCTGGCGTCGTCGGTATCCTTGGACCGTGCATGGTTCCGACGAGCAGAGAGTTCGTGGAAGGCCGGCCGAAGGACAAGGGTGGGCCCCGGCGCCGCAGAGCCGTCTTCGAGGACGCGCTGGCGTTGATCCAGCAGACCTATGACGATCAGGGCCTGACCGTCGACAGCCTCTCGAAGGAGCTCTTCGTCTCGCGCCGTCAGCTTCAGCGCGCCTTCACGGAGGCGGGCACGAGTGTGCAGGAGAGCCTCCACGCGGTTCGGATGGAACGCGCCGGCGAACTGCTCCAAGACACGTCAGTGCCCGTGGCCGAGATCGCTCGAAGCGTGGGCTACCGGCATTCGGCGCAGTTTGCAAAGGCGTTTCGGCGCTACCACGGCGTGCCTCCCTCGCACTGGCGCAGGAGGGCGGAGGAAGGGCAAGGCTTCGCGAAGGCGGCCAGCGCCACCGCCACGCGACTGTCGGCGGCCTGAGCCGGCCGCTCCGCGCCCGATAACGCGAGCATCCTACTTCAGCCGCTCGCGGCGCAGGAACGCGTCGGCAACCCTGCTCGGACTGCGGCCATCCTCGTCGACCGCGGCGTTCATCTCGCGCATCGCGCGTGTGCTCAGGCGCCGGCTCACGGCATCGATCGCGGCAGCGAGCCGGCGCCCGTGCGCGCGCAGGGATCTCCGGCTGATCACGGGTGCGACATGCTGAGAGGCGAACAGGCCGCGGGAGTCCTTCAGCAGCACGTAGCCGCGGCCGGCGAGCTGACCGTCCGTGGTGAAGACCGCCGCCGCGTCGACCTCACCCTGCTCCAGTGCCCGGTACTGCTTGCCGATGGCCAGTGGCCTGGCCTTCAGGTTGTCGAGCCCGTAGCGCTCGGCGAGTCCCACCAGCCCCTCGAAGCGCGTGCGGAACTCCGGCGGCGCGCCGATCTGCACCGTGCCCGAGATCCGCCCCAGATCGGCGATCGTGCGCAGCTTGTGACGGCGGGCAAACGCGGGTTTCACCGCGAGCGCGTTGGAGTCGCTGAAGGGTGTCATCGCCAACAGCGTGAAGCCGCCCTGCTCCTCGAAGGCCCTGGCGGCGCGGTACGCCGCCCCCGGGCTTCGCGGGCGCTCTCGCCGGTTTGCGATCTCCGACAGCAGCACCCCCACGTACTCGGGATACATATCGAGTCCACCGCCGGCGAGCGCCTCGTGGATGATCTCCGAGCTACCTATGTCGCGTTTGAGCGCCACGCGAAAGCCCTTGGCCTGGAGCGCCTGCCTGTAGAGCTCCCCGAGGATGAACTGCTCGGTGAAGTCCTTCGTGCCTATCCGCACCGGTGGCCCTGCCCGGCCGGCGCCCTCCGATGTCCCAGGCTCGCCGCCGCCGCCGCACGCGGCGAGTGCAAGCGCCGCGCCCGTGGCCATCACCGCGATCGCGCCCGGGCGCACCGCTAGGCCTCCCGCGCCGGGAGGGTGAAGGAGAAGACGCTGCCCTCTCCCGGGTTGGTGGTGACCCAGATCCGCCCACCGTGCTGCTCGATGATGCGGGCACAGACCGCGAGGCCGATCCCCGTGCCGGCGTAGTCCTCCTCGCCGTGAAGGCGCTGAAAGGGCTCAAAGATGCGCTCTGCGTGTTGGGGATCCATCCCGATCCCATTGTCGCTGACCCAGAAG
>JBPCJI010000026.1:0-4192 GCA_051005475.1 Thermoleophilaceae bacterium | reverse complement strand
GAACGCAAGGCTAGATCGAGCTGCCGTCCTCGCGACGCTTTGCCGCGAGGCCGACCTCGCACTCGGCGGGGACCTCGCGGGCGTGTATCTCGGCGACGCCCGTTCGGGGGGCGTCGGGGTCGCGGCGCACGGCATGCCGAAGGACCCCGACTGGTACGGCTACGTCATCAGGCCAGGCGAGGGGGTCGGCGGCCAGGTCCTGGTGACGGGCGAGGCGGTGACCTCGAACGCCTACCAGACCGATGTGCAAGTGCCTGAGAACGAGGTCCTGCGATCGATCGAGACGGCGGTATCGGTCCCGGTCTGTTGGAACGGGGAGCTGAAGGGCGCCCTGTCCGTGGCCTTCTACTCGATGCGCCGGATCACCGACGAGGACATCCGCAGCCTGCAGGCGATAGCCGACCTCGCGGCCGTCGCGTGCTCAAACCCCGAGGCGTTCGAACAGGCGCGGGAGGCCGCCCTGACCGACTCGCTCACCGGGCTGCTCAACCACGGCGCGGTGCAGGCTCGCCTGCGCGAGGAGATCTGGCGCGCCCGCCGGGAGCGCACCCCGCTCTGCTGCCTGCTGCTGGACCTGGACAACTTCAAGCCCATCAACGACGACCACGGGCACCTGGCCGGAGACCAGGTTCTGCAGCGGGTGGCCGCGGCCGTCACCTCGGAGTTCCGGCCCTACGATGGCATCGGTCGCTTTGGCGGAGACGAGTTCGTGCTCATCCTGCCGGGCGCGAGCGGCTCCGAGGCCCGAGCGGCGGCGCGGCGGCTGCAGGAGGTCGTCGAGGCCGCCGGCGTCGCGATGGGCGAGCTGGGCGTGGAGCTGACGGCGTCGGTCGGGTTTGCGCAGTGGCGTGAGCCGCTGATGGCGGGTGAGTTGATCGAGCGCGCCGACCGCGCGCTGCGCGTGGCCAAGCGCCGCGGAAAGCGGTGCGCCGTGCTGGCAACCCACGAGACCGAGGACGAGCTGGCAAGGCTGGAGCTCCAGGCCGGCAGCCCGGCGCAGCTCCTGAGCGATCTGTGGGACATGGTGAGCGGCTGCGAGCGGCCTTCAGACGTTCTGCTCGGGCTCCCGGGCTTCCTGTGCCAGGCGCTGCGACTGGAGGACGCGACCCTGATCGAAGTGTCTGCTCGGCCCCCTGAAGGCTCGCCGGCCGCGCTCGTCCAGGACGGCGCCGTCTCGAGGCCGACCCTGCGCGAGCTGAGGGAGGCACTCGGCCCCGAGGCCGCCGCCATCGGCAGCGACGGCACGCCGGGCTCGCACGCCGCCGTCGCCGTGGGACGTGACGATCTCTGCCGCGGGCTGCTCCTGCTGCGCTCATCCGCCCGCCACTTCCCGCTCTCGGCTCTGCGCCTCGCCGAGCTGCTCACCGGCCAGGCGGTCACGGCCATGGTCGGTCAGAGCGGCGGCGCCTCGCGCTCTGCCGTGGCCGCCCTGGCAGCTGCCATCGACGCGCGGGACAACTACACGCACTCCCACTCCGAGCAGGTCTCGGGGCTTGCGTGCGAGGTCGCACGGCGGCTGGGGCTCTCCCCCGCGGAGGTGGAGCGGGTCCGCGACGGCGCCATCCTCCACGACGTCGGCAAGGTCGCGAGCCCGAACGAGATCCTGTTCAAGCCCGGTCCTCTGAATGGCGCCGAGTGGCAGATCATGCGCGAGCACTCGGTGATCGGCGAGCGCATCCTGCTCCAGACGCCCGAGCTGGTCCCGATCGCCCCGCTCGTGCGACACGAGCACGAGCGCTGGGACGGCGGCGGCTACCCCGATGGGCTGGCCGGCACCGAGATACCGATCGGCAGTCGCATCATCTTCGCCTGCGATGCCTACAACGCGATGATCACCCCCCGTCCCTACCGAGAGCCGATGTCGCATGAGAGCGCTCTGATCGAACTGCAGGCCGGATCGGGCACCCAGTTCGACCCCGACGTCGCGGAGGCGCTGGTCGCGGTGCTCTCCGAGCGCTCGGTGGCGGGGCCCGTCTGAGAGTCCCTACCTACCCCCAGCTGTGCAGGTAGCTGCGCTGCTCGTCGGTCAGCTCGTCCAGCTTCACGCCCAGTGCCGCCAGCTTCAGGCGGGCGATCTCCGCGTCGATCCCGCTCGGAACGTCGAGCACGCGCGGCTCGAGCTCCCCCGCGCTCCGCACCAGGTGCTCGACCGCGAGCGCCTGGGTGGCAAAGCTCATGTCCATCACGGCGGCCGGGTGCCCCTCGCCCGCTGCGAGGTTCACCACCCGGCCCTCGGCCAGCAGGTTCAGCTTGCGCCCGCCGAGGTCGTACTGCTGTACCAGCGGCAGCACGTCCTCGGGGTCGCCATCCGCCGCCGCGCGCAGCTCCCCGAGGTCGATCTCGACGTCGAAGTGACCTGCGTTGGCCAGCACGGCACCGTCCTTCATGCGCTCGAAGTGCTCGCCTCGCAGCACGCTCTCCGAGCCGGTGACCGTGACGAACAGGTCGCCCCGCCCCGCCGCTTCGAGCGAGGGCATCACCTCGTACCCCTCCATCCGTGCCTCGAGGGCCCGCATCGGATCCACCTCGCAGACGATCACCGCCGCCCCCGCGCCCCGTGCGCGCTGGGCGATGCCCTTGCCGGTCATGCCATATCCGAACAGAACGAGCGTGTGGCCGGCGAGCAGGAGGTTGGTGGCGCGCAGGATGCCGTCGAGCGCCGACTGCCCGGTGCCGTAGCGGTCGTTGAAGGTGCGCTCGGTGCGCGACTCGTTCACGGCCATTACCGGGCAGCGCAGCCCGCCCTCGGCCTCCAGCGCGCGCAGGCGCAGCAGCCCGGTCGTCGTCTCCTCGGTACCGCCGGTGACGCCGTCGAGCGCGGCATCGCCGGCCGCGTGCAGCACCGTCAGCAGGTCCGCGCCGTCGTCGATCGTGACGTGCGGGCGGCCGGCCACGAGCGCCCCGACGTGGCGCGCATACGTATCGAGGTTCTCCCCGAACAGGGCGTGCACCTCGATCTCCTGCGCGAGCGCCGCGGCAACGTCGTCCTGCGTGGAAAGCGGGTTGGCGGCACAAAGCGACGCCCGCGCCCCGCCCTCGCCGAGGCAGCGCATGAGGTTGGCCGTCTCCGCGGTCACGTGCAGGCAGACGGCGATCCGGCATCCCTCCAGCGGGCGCTCGGAGGCAAACCGCGCGCGAATCCGGGCGAGCACGGGCATCTGCCCGGCTGCCCAGCGGATCCGGGCCTCGCCCGCTGAGGCGAGGCCCGGATCTGCGATATCGCTGCTAGTAGCGGTAATGGTCGGGCTTGTACGGGCCCTCGACCGGCACGCCGATGTAGGCGGCCTGCTCCTGCGAGAGCTGCGTGAGCTTCACCCCGAGCGCGTCGAGGTGCAGCCGGGCCACCTTCTCGTCGAGGTGCTTGGGCAGCACGTAGACCTGCTTCTCGTACTCGTCGTTCTTCGTGAACAGCTCGATCTGGGCGATCGTCTGGTTCGTGAACGAGTTCGACATCACGAAGCTCGGATGGCCGGTGGCGTTGCCGAGGTTCAGCAGGCGACCCTCCGAGAGCATGAGGATCGAGTGACCGTCGGGGAAGCGCCACTCGTCGACCTGCGGCTTGATGTTGATGCGCTCGATGCCGTCGTAGCCCTCGAGCCCGGCGACATCGATCTCGTTGTCGAAGTGACCGATGTTGCCGACGATGGCCTGGTGCTTCATGCGCGCCATGTGCTCGACGGTGATGATGTCCTTGTTGCCCGTGGCGGTGATGAAGATGTCCGCGGTCTCGATCACGTCGTCGATGGTCTTGACCTCGTAGCCCTCCATGGCCGCCTGGAGCGCGCAGATCGGGTCGATCTCGGCCACGATCACGCGGGCGCCCTGGCCGCGCAGCGATCCGGCGCAGCCCTTGCCCACGTCGCCGTAGCCGAGCACGACGGCGACCTTGCCGCCGATCATCACGTCGGTGGCGCGGTTGATGCCGTCGATCAGCGAATGGCGGCAGCCGTAGAGGTTGTCGAACTTCGATTTGGTCACGGAGTCGTTCACGTTGATGGCCGGGAAGAGCAGGTCGCCGGTCTCGGCCAGCTGGTAGAGCCGGTGGACGCCGGTGGTGGTCTCCTCGGTGACTCCCTGGATGCCCTCGGCGACCGTGGTCCAGCGCTTGGGGTCCTCCTCGAGCGAGCGCTGAAGCAGGCCGAGGAAGACCCTGAACTCCTCGGACTCGGCGTCCTCGGGGTTCGGCACGGCG
>JBPCJI010000025.1:0-10687 GCA_051005475.1 Thermoleophilaceae bacterium | reverse complement strand
CTCGAGCGCAGCTTCTGCTCGGTGAACGCCCCGACCACCAGCGCGAACAGCAGCAGGATCGCGAAGGTGAGCCCGGCCGAGACGATCGCCAGCTTTCGCCGGACGGGGAGGCGCAGCCGCATCCGGCGCAGCACCCCCGGCCCGCCGGCCCTCATGCCGGCCTCAACACGTAGCCGGAGCCGCGCACCGTGTGCAGCACGCGCTCCTCGCCGTCGGCCTCCAGCTTCCGCCGGAGGTTGGAGACGAACACGTCGATGGTGTTCGTCTCGGCGTAGGGGTGGTAGTCCCAGACCTCGTCGAGCAGCGTCTGGCGGGAGACGACGAGCCGCTCGTTGCGCATCAGGTGCTCGAGCAGCTCGAACTCACGGCCGGTCAGCTCGATCTCCCGCTCGCCACGCAGGACCTCCCGTGTGTCCGGGTTGAGGCGCAGGTCGCCGGCCACGAGGAAGCCACTGCCGCGCGGCGGGCGCCGGCGCAGCAGGGCGCGCAGGCGGGCCAGCAGCTCGACGCGCTCGACCGGCTTGACCAGGTAGTCGTCGGCGCCGGAGTCGAGGCCCTCGACCCGGTCGTCCACCCCGTCGCGGGCGGTGAGCATGAGGATCGGCACGTCGCCCTCCCCACGCAGGCGCCGGCAGACCTCCACGCCGTCGAGCTTTGGCAGTCCGAGGTCGAGCACCACCGCATCGGGCTCGAACACGGCCGACTCGGCGAGCGCCTCCTCGCCGTCGCCGGCCAGTCGGACCTCGTAGCCCTCCATGCCGAGCGACCGGCGCAACACGTCTGCGATGTCGCGGTCGTCCTCGACGACCAGCACCCTGGGTGACCTGCTCATGCCCCTGGATGGTAGGGAGGGTCACGCCCTCTGTTGTCGAAGGAACGGGTTCAGTCATGGCTAGCCCTCGTAGCACCAGCAGGCCCGTCCGCAGGCGCGCGCGCTCGCGCCGTGCCTGGCCGCGCCTGCGCCGACCCGCAATGGGGCAGACACAGCTCGACATGGTGGGGCTCGGGCTCGTGTCCGTGGCCGCCTTCCTCGCCTTCGTGCTCTATCTCGGCGAGGCCGGCGGACAGGTGGGTGGCGCGCTCGAGGACGGCCTGCGCTTCGCCGTCGGTGAGGCCGCCTACCTCGTGCCGATCGGCCTGCTCGCCGCCGGGGCGCTGCTCGTCCTACGGCCCCTGCTCCCGGCCGTGCGACCGTTGCGCGCCGGTGCGCTGTGCCTTGCGCTCGGGCTCACGCTCGGGCTGGCGGCCGGCTCGCTCGGACTGGGGCCCGGACCGCACGCGCACTCGCCGCTGCTCGATACCGGCTACGTCGGCGACCGTGGTGGCGCGCTCGGCGAGCTCCTCTTCTGGACGACACGCACGCTCTTCTCGGAGATCGGTGCGCACATACTGTTCGCGTTCCTGGTCGCGGGGGGCCTGCTGCTGATCACCGGCGCGTCGATCGCCGGGATCGTGGGAGCCACCCGACAGGGCGTCACCACCACCAGCCAACGCGTGAGGCGCTCCACGGCCGAGGCGACCGCGGTGCTTGCCGAGCACGACCCGCGTCCCCCTCGCGCGCAGCGCAAGCGCCCCCCGGAGCCCCCGGAAGTCGAGCCGATAGTGCACGCCACCCACGTCGAAGCCCCCGCCCTCGACGCCGAGGCACGGTTCCCCGACCTGTTCGGGGCCGAGCCCGATACACAGGTGGTATCCGAGGAAGGGATATGCGAGGCGGCGGTGGAGGAGGACGCCGAGCCCGTCGCCGCGCAGGAGGAGGCGGAGGTGGTACAGGAGCGCCTGACTCCAATGGGAAATCGCCGCTCGGGCGTCACCGAGGCCGATGACCTCGACTACGCCCTCCCAAGCGCAAGGTTCCTCGAGCGGTCGAAGGCACGGCAGAAGCCCGACACGGCGGCGAGCGACCGCGTCGGCGCCCAGCTCGTCGAGGCGCTGGGCCACTTCGGGGTGGAGGCGAAGGTGGTCGGCAGCGTCAGCGGTCCACACGTGACCCGCTACGAGCTGCGACTGGCCCCGGGTATCAAGATGTCGAAGGTCGGGGGCATGCGCGACGATCTCGCCTACGCGCTCGCCGCGGATGACGTGCGGATACTCGCCCCGATCCCGGGCAAGCGGGCAGTGGGCGTGGAGGTGCCGAACACGGTGCGGCACATGGTGCACCTGGGGGATGTCGCCCAGGAATCCCCCGAAGGCTGGTCGCCACTCACCGTATGGCTTGGCAAGGACATCGACGGCAAGGCGATCGGGATCGACCTGGCCGCCCAGCCGCACGTGCTCGTGGCCGGCACCACGGGCTCGGGAAAGTCGGGCTGCGTGAACGCGATGCTCGCGTCCATCCTGATGCGGGCCTCGCCCAACGAGGTTCGTATGGTGCTGGTGGATCCCAAGCAGGTGGAGCTCAACCTGTACGAGCACATCCCTCACCTCATCACACCGGTCGTGACCAGCCCGAGGCTTGCCGCGAACGTGCTGCAGAACCTGATCCGGGAGATGGAGGAGCGCTACTCGCTGATGAGCGCCGCGCGCACGCGCAAGCTCGAGGAGCTGAACCGCCTCCGCGTGCGGGAGGGAGAGCGGCCGCTGCCCTACCTGCTCTGCGTGATCGACGAGCTCGCCGACCTGATGATGATCGCCCCGGGCGAGGTCGAGGACGCGATCATCCGGCTCGCACAGAAGTCGCGCGCCGTTGGAATCCACCTGGTGCTGGCCACCCAGCGCCCGAGCGCGGACATCATCACCGGGATGATCAAGGCCAACGTGCCCGCCAGGATCGCCTTCGCGGTCTCCTCCCAGACCGACTCGCGGGTGATCCTCGACCAGAACGGCGCGGAGTCGCTCCTGGGTCGCGGCGACATGCTGTTCCGGCCGGGTAGCGGCACGAAGCTCAACCGGATTCAGGGGGCGTTCGTGACGGAGGAGGAGATCGAGAAGATCACCGCCCACTGGCGCAAGCAAGGTGAGCCGGAGCTGCGTGAGGAGCTGCTCGAGGCCGTCGAGGAGGACGGAGAGGAGGCGGATGCCGGATCGGACTTCGATCCCGACGAGGACGACCTGCTCGCCGAGGCAATCCGAACGGTGGTTCAGATGGACACCGCCTCCACCTCGATGCTCCAGCGGCGGCTACGCGTTGGCTACACGCGCGCCGGGCGACTGATCGACATGCTCGAGCGCCGAGGGGTGATCTCCGGCTACGAGGGGTCGAAGGCGCGGAAGGTGCTCGTCACCGAGGCCGACCTCTCGCGCGCGCTGGCGGCGCTCGACGAGCCGGTCACGGGGGCGGCCGTGGGCGGGGTGACCGACGAGGTTTCCTAGCGCCCGGTCAATCGCGCCACCGTGGTGACGGGCGTCCGCCAGAATAGAGAACGCATGCCTCCCATCGGCGAAACCCTGAGGGAAGCGCGCATGCGCCAGAGGCTCGACATCGCGGATGTGGAAGAGCGTACGAAGATCCGCGCCAAGTACCTCCGGGCGCTCGAGAACGAAGAGTGGAGCCTCCTCCCGGGGCCCACCTTCGTAAAGACGTTCCTGCGCACCTATGCGGAGGTGGTGGGGGTGGATCCACACCTTCTGGTCGAGGAGTACCGCGCGAGCCACGAGCTCGAGGAGGATCTCGAGCCCCCTGCGCCGGTCGGGCGTACCACGCCGTCCCGACGTGAGAGCCGGCGCCGCCCCCCACCCGGACCCCCCAGCAAGGGAGCGATGGTCGGCGGGCTTGCCCTCGCCCTCGTGGCCTTCCTACTCATCCTCGGCCTCGTGAGCGGTGGCGACGAGGAACCCGCATCCCAGCGCGCGGCAACCGACGACACCCAGACCGAGACGCAGCCGCGGCCAAAGCCCAGGCCCCGGCCCAAGCCGGCCCCACCGCCCCGCCCCAGGGGCGTGACCGTGCGCGTCGCGCCCGCTGCGCCGACCTACGCCTGCATCGACTCGGGTCAGGGCACCGACATCGTCTTCGAGGGCACGCTCGAGGGCCCGCGCACGTTCAAGCAGCCCAAACGACTGCGCGTGAACCTCGGCAAGCGCGCCGTGGAGCTGCGCCTCAACGGGAAGCCCGTGCAGATCGCGCCCAGCCCCGAGCCGGTGGGATTCGACCTCACCCCGAAGGGCGCCACCGAGCTCGTGGAGGGGATGCGGCCCTGCGCGTGAGCCCGGCAGCATGAGCGCCCGCGCCGGGATCGTGATCACCGGCACGGAGGTGCTCACCGGCAGGGTGCGTGACCGCAACGGCCCGTGGCTGTCAGACCGCCTGCGCGAGCTGGGAGTGGACCTGGCTCACCTCACCATCTGCGGAGACCGCCCGCAGGACATGGAGGCTCAGCTGCGCTTCCTGGCCGAGCAGGGGGTCGGGCTGATCGTGACGAGCGGGGGGCTGGGACCAACCGCGGACGACCTCACGCTCGCGGTCGTGGCCCGCTTCGCCGGCCGCCCGCTGAAGCTGGACGAGGCGCTCGAGGGCCGCATCGCGGACATCCTTAAGACACTGATGAAGCGCTGGCGGGGGCTCGACCTCGAGGCGGTGCGCGCCGCCAACCGCAAGCAGGCGCTCGTGCCCGAGGGAGCCACGGTCATCGAGCCCGCGGGCACGGCGCCCGGGATGGTCGTCCCACCGACGGACGGCTCGGGGCCGACGATCGTCGTGCTTCCCGGGCCGCCGCGGGAGCTGCACTCGATGTGGCGGCAGGCCATGGCCACGGAGGCCTTCCGCGCGGCGGTCGACGGTGCGACCGACTACCGGCAGGGGATGCTGCGCCTCTTCGGCATCCCCGAGTCCGAGATCGCTGTCACCCTCCGAGAGGCGGGGAAGCGGATAGCCGGCTTCGACAAGCTCGAGGTCACCACCTGCCTGCGCCGTGGCGAGGTGGAGGTGGTGATTCGCCACGAGCCCGCGGGTGAGCCGGCGTGGAAGGAGCTGAGGGCGTTCATCGCGGAGCGTCATTCGGCCACGCTCTTCTCCGCCGACGGCTCCACGGTCGACCGGCAGGTGGCGGACCTGCTGGCCGGGGCGGGGTGGAAGGTCGCCACCGCAGAGTCCTGCACGGGTGGGCTGATGGCCGCCCGGCTCACCGAGCCGCCCGGGGCCTCGGCGCACGTGACCGGCGGCGCGGTGGCATATGCAAACGAGGCGAAGAGCGCGTTGCTCGGCGTGCCGGCGGAGCTGATCGAGGCGCGCGGCGCGGTCTCCGCCGAGGTGGCGCAGGCGATGGCAGCCGGCGCGCTCGAGCGCTTTGGCGCCGACGTGGCGATCGCGATCACCGGCATCGCGGGCCCGGCCGGCGGGACCGAGGACAAGCCTGTGGGCACGGTCTGCTGGTGCGCCATGGACGCTGAGGGCGCCACCGTGGCGCGGGCCGCCGTGATGCCAGGCGACCGCGGTGAGATCCGCGACCGCTCCACCACGGTCGCGATGCACCTCCTCCGGCGACTGCTGCGCGGAGAAGGACCTCCACCGTAGTGGACCCGGGCGCGGTGGGGGAGGGCGTGCGGCTGTTTCTCGCGCTCGACCTGCCCGACGGCGCCCGCGCGGCGATCGGGCGCTGGCGGGACTCCGCAGTGCGCGGCCGCAACGAGCTGCGACCGGTGCCAGACGAGGCCCTGCATATCACGCTCGTCTTTCTCGGACTGCGGCCGCGCGGGCTGGTGGAGCGGATCTGGCAGACGGCCGACCGCGCGCTCGCCGGCCTGGCGGCGCCCACGCCTGCCCCGATTGGCCTCAAGGCGGTCCCGCCGCATCGCCCGCGGGCGCTCGCCATCGCTCTGGAAGACCGCGGCGGGGAGGCCGCGGCGGCGCACGAGGCGGTGGGTGGCGCGCTCGGAGAGGCGGGACTGTACGACCCTGGGCCGCGCGCGTTGTGGCCCCACGTCACGGTGGCGCGGGTCCGGGCCCGTGCCCGGTTGGGCCCCCTGGAGGCGCCTCCGCCGCCGGCGACCCCGTTCACCGCCCGCGGGGTGACCCTCTACCGCAGCGATCTTTACCCCTCCGGTGCGCGCTACGGGGCGCTCGAGCGGCTGGAGCTGGCGTGATGCTCCCGGGGTGTCGCGCGGCTGGTGCAGATCCGTAACGCAGATCGCCCAAGGCGTCCGATCCTCCTCCTAGCCTCTGCTTTCCAGAGACTGCGAAGGAGCAAAACATGGACAAGGACCAGGAGAAGGCTGCGAAGGCCCGAGACGCCGCGCTGAACAGCGCGATCACGCAGATCCAGCGCGAGTTCGGCGAGGGGTCGATCATGAAGATGGGGGACGAGGCTTTCGCCGTCAGCGTGTCGGCGATCCCCACGGGAGCACTGTCGCTCGACCTCGCGCTCGGGGTGGGGGGGCTGCCGCGCGGGCGGATCGTCGAGATCTTCGGCCCCGAGTCCTCGGGTAAGACCACGCTGGTCTACCACGTGCTCGCCGAGGCCCAGAAGCAGGGTGGCATCTGCGCGTTCATCGACGCCGAGCACGCGATGGACCCGGTCTACGCCAAGCGCATCGGGGTGGACGTCGACGAGCTGCTCGTCTCCCAGCCGGACAACGGCGAGCAGGCGCTGGAGATCGCCGACCTGCTGATCCGCTCGGGCACGATCGACGTGGTCGCGATCGACTCCGTGGCCGCGCTCACGCCCAAGGCCGAGCTCGAGGGCCAGATGGGCGACCAGACGGTGGGCCTCCAGGCGCGGATGATGAGCCAGGCGATGCGAAAGCTCGCCGGCAACCTCAACCGGGCCGACACGCTGTGCGTGCTCACCAACCAGATCCGCGAGAAGATCGGGGTCATGTTCGGGTCGAATGAGACCCAGCCCGGCGGGCGCGCGCTCAAGTTCTACTCCTCCCAGCGCCTGGACATCCGCCGCATCGAGACCCTCAAGGAGGGCACCGAGGCGGTCGGCAACCGGGTGCGCGTGAAGGTGGTCAAGAACAAGGTCGCGGCCCCCTTCCGCCAGGCGGAGTTCGACATCGAGTACGGAGCCGGCATCTCCAGCGAGGGGTGCATCCTCGACCTGGGGATCGAGCACGGCATCGTGCAGAAGTCGGGCTCGTTCTTCTCCTACGGGGACGAGCGCCTCGGCCAGGGGCGCAACAACGCGAAGGGCTACCTGCGCGAGAACCCTGACAAGGCCAAGGAGATCGAGGCAAAGGTCTACGAGGCCCTCGGCATCGGCCAGGGGCCGCCGGTCGTGGCGGTCGAGCCGGCGGGCGGACCGCCGCCGGGCGTCGACCCGGAGACCGGCGAGGTCCAGGAGAGGGCCGCCTGAGCGGCGATCCGATCTCGCTGAGCGGGGCGGGGGAGGCCCCCGCGCGCTCCGAGCACGCGCGGGCCGTCGAGCTCGCCTACCGGGCCGTCTCCGTCCGTGACCGCACCGTCTCCGAGCTGCGCAGCTGCCTCGAGCGAAAGCGCGTCGAGCCAGAGGCGATCGAGCATGCCGTCGGCGAGCTGGAGGCGGCGGGCTTCCTCGATGACGCCCGCTTCGCCCAGCGCTTTGCCGAGGACAAGCGCGCGCTCGAGCGCTGGGGCTCCGAGCGAATCGAGCGCGATCTGCGTCGCCGTGGTGTGGCGCCGGAGCTGGCCGAGGCGGCCGTGTCGGCCCAGGCCCGCGAGCAGGAGCTCCGCGCGGCCATCGAGCTGCTCGCGGAGCGCATGCCGGTGCTCCCGGTCGGAGACCGCGAGCGCGACCGCGCCTGGCGGCTGCTCGTGCGCAAGGGCTACGAGCCCGAGCTTGCCTACGAGGCCGTGCGCGCGCACGGCCGCCAAGCCGCCGCCTGAGAGCGCACGGGCGTAAGCGAGCGCCTTCGACCCAGGTCGTGCGCCCGCGCCACAAAGTTGCGGATTCCAGGCGCCATCAATACGCTCCTCTAAGGGTGGCCGGCACGGCCTCCGCGAGGGACATCAACCACTGAAACCGCTTCGTTGCAGGATCTTTGCTCATTCCGGTATCCGCTATCAGCCCATGACACTTGCCAGGACAAGCCTTGAGAGCGAGCGCGAAAGGAGGCTCCGAGAGCGCCCGTAGATGAGTTCCGCACGCCTCCGGAAGGCGTGCCACTGCCCGAAGCAGTCCTGTTGTCTCGCGGTGACGAGCCAGTCACTCGACCAAGCAACCCTAGGCCGGCGCCTTTCGTGCCGGGATGAGGAGACTGCAAAATGGAGATCCTGCTGTCGCCCGCGCTCGCCGCGGCGGTGGCAGCGGTGGTGGTGCTTGCGGCTCTCCGCGTACGCGGAGAGCCCGGGATCGCAGCGCCCGCCGGCGGCTCTTCAGGTGGCGCGCGCGGGGCGGCCGCCGGCGATCCGCCCCCGGGCGGGGGCTCGCGCAGAGCGCGCGACGGAGCCGACGCGGAGCTGCGCGCCCGCCGCGAAGAGCTGGCGCGCCTCGAGGAACGCCTGCGAGCCAAGGAGGGCTCGGCCGACGCCCGCATCGCGCAACTGCAAGAGCGCGAGCAGGCCACCGAGGTGCGTGCAAAGAGCCTCCAGACGACCACCGAGCAGATCGAGGGTGACAGGCGGTCTCAGCTTCGGGCGCTCGAGCGTGTGGCCGGGCTCAGCGCGGGCCAGGCCAAGCAGATCCTGCTGCAGGAGCTCGAGGACCAACTACGCCACGAGAGCGCTCGCCTGATCCGCCAGGTAGAGGAGGAGACCCGCCACGAGGCAGACCGGCGGGCCAGGAGCATCCTTGCGACATGCATGCAGCGGGTCGCCGCCGGACATGCGTGCGAGACGACCGTCACCTCCGTCGAGCTGAAGTCCGACGAGCTCAAGGGCCGGATCATCGGGCGCGAGGGGCGCAACATCCGTGCCCTCGAGTCCCTGACCGGAATCGACTTCATCATCGACGACACCCCGGGCGCGGTGCTCCTGTCCGGCTTCGACGGCGTTCGCCGCGAGATCGCGCGGAGCACGCTGGAAAAGCTTCTACAGGACGGCCGAATACACCCCGCGCGGATCGAGGAGGCCTACTACCAGGCCCGCGCGGAGATCGACCAGCGGATTGCCGAGATGGGTGAGCAGGCCGCCTTTGAGGCGAACGTGGGAACGCTGCACCCGGAGCTGACGAGGCTCCTGGGCCGACTGCGCTACCGCACCAGCTACGGGCAGAACGTGCTCCACCACTCGATCGAGTGTGCGCGCCTGGCCGCGCTGCTCGCCGCCGAGCTCGGGGCGAGCCCGAAGAACGCCGCCCGAGCTGCGCTGCTGCACGACATCGGCAAGGCGGTGTCCCACGAGGTCGAGGGTCCCCACGCGCTCGTGGGCGGCGAGCTGGCGCGCCGCTACAAGGAGCCGGAGGCCGTGGCACATGCGATGGAGGCCCACCACAACGAGGTGGAGCTGAAGACGGTGGAGGCGGTCATCGTGCAGATCGCCGATTCGGCCTCCGGCGCGCGCCCCGGGGCCCGTGGCGAGTCCCTCGAGCACTACGTCTCCCGGCTGCGCGACCTCGAGGAGATCGCCGGCCGGCATGAGGGCGTCGAGAAGGTCTACGCCATGCACGCGGGCCGCGAGATCCGGGTGATCGTGCGCCCGGAGGACGTCGACGACGATGCCGCCTCCCTGCTCTCGCATGCGATCGCACGCACGGTCGAGAAGGAGGTGGACTACCCCGGCCAGATCAAGGTGACGGTGATCAGGGAGAGCCGGGCGACCGACTACGCGCGATGACCGCGCGGCGCCGTGTCGCGGCGTCGGCCGGCTTGCTTGGATAATCCCCGCCCGTGACCGAGCGCTCCCCAGCCGCCGAACCGCCCGCCAGGCAGATCCTCCTGGTCGGCTACGACGAGCTCACCGAGGTCACCGAGCGCGCCCTGACCGCCTCGGGCGCGCACGTCACCCATCTCCGCAACCCCAACGACCGCGCCCTGCGCAAGGCGCTCGTGCCGGAGATCGACTCCGTGGTCGTCCTCTCCAAGGACGACCACGTCTCGCTGCGCCTGGCTCTGATAATCGAGAGCGCCCGGCCGGGGGTGCCGTTGGTCGTGACGGTCTTCGGCCGCATCGTGGCCTCCCAGCTCGAGCGCGCTGTACGCAACGTGCGGGTGGTGTCGATGGCAGACCTCGTCGTGCCCTCGCTCGCGGGGCCGTGCTATGACCAGCGCCTGGTGTCGGTGAGTCGCAGGCCGGAGGGCCTCGCGGGGGTCCAGGTGGGCGAGGACGGCCCGGAGCTGGTGCCGATCGAGCCATACAGGCCCTCCCGAGGGCAGCGACTGGCAGCGAACGTCGGCGCCCTGCTGAGCCCCTTCGAGCCAAGCGCACGGATCCTGATGGCCGGGCTGCTCGGGTTCTTGCTCGTCCTCGTGCTGGACATGGCGGTCCTGGCCATCGCTCTCGAGGAGTCGCTGGTCGAGGCCTTCTACTCGGCCACGAAGACGATCGTCACGGTCGGCCCGAACCCGCTCATAGACGAGGGAGCGGGGTGGCTCAAGGTGTTCTCGGCCGTGGCGATGCTCGCCGGCCTCGCCTTCACGGCGATCTTCACGGCGGGGGTCGTGGACCGCCTGCTCGGCCGCCGGCTGACCGCCCTGGTCGGCAGGCGCATCGTCCCGCGCAGGGACCACGTGGTGGTGGTCGGGCTGGGCCAGGTCGGGCTGCGCCTGTGCCTGCTGCTGCGCGAGCTCGGCGTTCCGGTGCTGGCCGTCGAGGTCAATCCCGACAGCTACCAGGTCAACCGGGCCAAGGACTACGGGATCCCGGTGGTGATCGGCCACGGCGGCAGCCGCTTCC
>JBPCJI010000024.1:0-16023 GCA_051005475.1 Thermoleophilaceae bacterium | reverse complement strand
GCTGAGAGCCTGGCGACGAAAGGCCGCGGAATGGTCGCTGCTGTTGAGCCAGAGCCTCAGTTGCTTCGGAAGCCGGTTCCCCCGTCCGTGTGGCACACTGTGCGGCCGGCCGCGTCCCGCGCGGCCTCTTTCGCATGAAGACCTACGTCGCCACACCCGCAACGCGCGAGCGCGAATGGCTCGTGGTCGACGCGACCGGCAAGACGCTCGGCCGGCTCGCGACGCAGCTCGCCGACATCCTGCGCGGCAAGCGCAAGCCCGAGTACACACCGCACTGCGACGTGGGCGACTTCGTGGTCGTCGTCAACGCCGAGAAGATCGCGGTGACGGGGAAGAAGCGTGAGGAGAAGCGCTACTACCGTCATTCGGGATATCCCGGCGGACTTCGCAGCCGTACGCTGAACGAGATGCTCGACAGGCGTCCCGAGGAGGTCATCCGCCTGGCGGTCAAGGGCATGCTTCCCCGCAACCGCCTGGCACGGGCGCAGCTGCGAAAGCTCAAGGTCTACGCCGGCCCCGACCACCCCCACGCGGCACAGCAGCCCACGCAAATGGAGATTGACGCCCAATGACCGACGACACGCAAGCGGAGGACGCCCCCAAGGACGAGGAGGCCCCGGAGGCGACGAACGCCACCGAGGAGTCTTCACCGGTGGAGGAGGCTCCCGGCGCGGAGGCCACGTCTGCCGGGGAGCCTGAGCCGGACGCGCCCGCCGAGGCCCCCACGGCCGAGGAGGCCGCGGCCGAGGAGGTCCCCACGGCCGAGGAGCCAGCGGAGGCTCCCGCCGAAGAAGACGCCCCCACGCCCGAGGAGCCGGAGGCCGAGGCGCCCAAGCCCCGCCCAAAGCGTGCACGCAAGAAGGACAAGGCCGAGGAGCCGGAGGTCATCCCCGGTGCCCACCTCGAGCCGGACCTCGTTCTCGAGGAGAAGGCCACCGACCGCGAGAGCGTGGGCGGCTCGGTGGGAGCCGAGATCGAGGCGGCCGAGCTGGCGCTCAAGGAGGAGGACGGCGAGCCCGTCACGGAACCCGAGCCCGAGGAGGCCGCCCCGGCCCCGGTCCCCGCCACCGTGCTCAACCTGGCCGCCGATGCCCGCTATGTGGCCACCGGCAAGCGCAAGCGCGCAGTGGCGCGTGTGATCCTGAAGCCCGGTACGGGCATCTACACGGTCAACGGCCGCGAGATGAACGCCTTCTTTCCCCGGCCCACCCTGCAGACGATCGTCCGGGCGCCGCTGCAGACCGTCGGCCACGAGGAGCGCATGGACGTGGTGGCAAAGATCCACGGCGGCGGCGTGTCCTCGCAGGCGGGTGCGCTGCGCCACGGGATCTCCAAGGCGCTGACCGAGGCGGACCCGAACCTCCGCGGCGAGCTCAAGAGCCGCGGGTTCCTCACGCGCGACCCGCGCGTGAAGGAGCGCAAGAAGGCGGGACGGAAGAAGGCCCGTAAGCGCCCGCAGTTCTCCAAGCGTTAGAGCCCTGGCCGCGCTCTTCGGCACGGACGGCGTCCGCGGGGTCGCGGGGGAGTTCCTCAGCGCCGACCTGGCGCTGGCGCTCGGCCGCGCGGCAACGGCCCTCTCCCCTGCCCAGGCTCCCCAGGTGCTGATCGTGCGCGACACGCGCGAGTCTGGCGAGATGCTCGAGGCATCGCTGGCGGCCGGCGTGGCGGCCGGCGGAGGGCATGCGCTGCTCGGCGGCGTCCTGCCCACGCCCGGGGCCGCGCTGTTGCTGCGCCGCTTCGGTTTCGACCTCGCCGCGGTGGTCTCGGCCTCCCACAACCCCTACCGGGACAACGGCATCAAGTTCTTCGGCCCCGAGGGCACGAAGGTGTCCGACGATCAGGAAGCCGCGATCGAGGCGGTGATCGCGGGGGAGGCGCTGCTCCCGTCGCAGCCGGTGGGGCGGGTCCGCGAGCTTCACGGAGCGGGCGGTGACTACCTCCGGGAGCTGGAGCTGCGCTTCCGCGAGCTTGACCTCTCGGGCCGCAGCGTGCTGCTCGACTGCGCCAACGGCGCCACGTATCAGGTGGCGCCCGAGATCTTCCGGCGCCTCGGCGCCGACGTGTACGCGGTGGCCACCGACCCCGACGGACGCAATATCAACGCCGGCTGTGGCTCCACCCACGTCGAGTCCCTTGCCGCGAAGGTCGTCGCGGGCGGACACGACCTCGGCTTTGCCTTCGACGGCGACGGGGACCGCGTGCTGGCGGCCGATCGAGCGGGGAACGTGGTCGACGGGGACGAGCTGATGGCCCTGGCGGCGCTTCATCTCCGCGCCACCGGCCGCCTGGCCGGCGGAGGCGTGGCGGTCACGGTGATGACCAACTACGGCTTTCACACCGCGATGCGGGAGGCCGGGGTGGAGGTGGCCACGACCCCCGTCGGCGACCGTCACGTGCTCTCCGAGCTGCTCGGGCGCGGCTGGACGCTCGGCGGCGAGCAGTCGGGCCACATCATCGATACGGGCTTTGTGCCCTCCGGCGACGGCGTGGCGGCCGCGTTGCTGACCCTCGAGGCGCTGGGGCGCGAAGGCGACCTGGCCGACCGCAAGGCGATGGAGAAGCTCCCGCAGCGGCTGGTGAACGTCACGGTCGCCGATCGGGCATCGCTCGCCGGTGCGAGCGCGGTGTGGGGTGCGGTCGAGGCGGAGTCGGCCGCGCTTGAGGGACGCGGGCGTGTGCTCGTGCGGAGCTCGGGCACCGAGCCGCTCGTGCGCGTGATGGTCGAGGCGCCGGGGCGGGGCGAGTGCGACGCCATAACCGCGCGACTCGTCGACCTCGTCGAGCACGAGCTGGGCGCCTGAGGGCGCCGCGGCTACCCTGTTTCGTCTCCCATGTGCGGAATCATCGGATATACGGGCTCGCGCCCCTGCCAGGAGATCCTGCTCGCCGGCCTCGAGAAGCTGGAGTACCGCGGCTATGACTCCGCCGGTCTCTCGATGGCCGAGAACGGCGGCGTGTCCTCCGTGCGTGCGGTGGGCAACCTGTCCGTGCTCAGGGAGCGCGTGAACGGCGCGGCCAACGGCGCCCTCAGCGGCATCGGCCACACCCGCTGGGCCACCCACGGCCGGGTCACCGAGCAGAACTGCCACCCCCACGACGACAGCTCCGGCCGGGTGCACGTGGTGCTCAACGGGATCGTCGAGAACTGGACCGACCTGAAAGCGCGCCTTACCGATCAAGGAGCCACGTTCACCTCCGAGACCGATGCCGAGGTGGTGGCCCACCTGGTGGCCTCGCACTACGACGGCGACCTGGTCGAGGCAGTGCGGCTGGCCTACAACGAGCTGCGCGGCCATTACGCCTTCGTCGCGCTGAGCGCCGACGAGCCGGAGGTGCTCGTCGGGGCCCGCAAGGAGTGCCCGCTCGTCGTCGGCGTGGGCATCGGAGAGAGCTTCATCGCCTCGGCCATCCCGGCCTTCCTCGCCAAGACCCGTCGCATCCAGATGGTGGAGGACGGCGAGATCGTGGTGGTCACGCCGCGCGGGACACGTTTCCTCGACGCCACAGGCGCCGCCGTCAGGCGACCGGTGGAGGAGGTGAGCTGGGATGCCGAGACCGCCGAGAAGGGCGGCTACGAGACCTTCATGCTCAAGGAGATCCACGAGCAGCCCCACGCCGTGGCCGAGACGGTCGTCGACCGGCTCGCCCACGGCACCGTCGAGCTCGGCGACATCGGGATCGACGACACCGCGCTTGCGAACCTACGCCGCGTGGTGATAGTGGCCTGTGGGACCTCCTACCACGCGGGACTGCTGGGGCGCTCGGCCATCGAGGCGTGGTCACGCGTGCCGGTGGAGACCGACATCGCCTCGGAGTTCCGCTACCGCAACCCCGTGATCGACGAGCGCGACCTCGTGATCGGCATCTCCCAGTCCGGCGAGACGGCCGACACGCTCGCGGCGATGCGCCTGGCCCGGGAGAGGGGTGCGAAGGTGCTCGCGGTCACCAACGTGATGGGAAGCCAGGCCACGCGCGACGCGGACGGAGTCCTGTACACCCGCGCCGGGCTCGAGATCGGCGTGGCCGCCACGAAGACATTCATCGCCCAGGTGGCCGCCATGTACCTGTTCGCGCTCAAGGTGGCCAAGGTCCGGGGCACGCTCGAGCCGGAGGTCTTCGGGCGGCTCGTGAGTGAGCTGAAGGACATGGCGCACCGGGTCGAGGAGCTGCTGGCCTCTGTGGATGCCCCGGTGCGCGCGATGGCCCACCACTGGAGCAAGGCTGTGTTCTTCCTCTACCTGGGACGGCTCTCCGGCCTCGCAGTGGCACTCGAGGGCGCGCTGAAGCTCAAGGAGATCTCCTACGTGAGCACCGACGGCTACGCCGCCGGGGAGATGAAGCACGGGCCGATCGCGCTGCTCGACGAGCGCACGCCCGTCGTCTGCGTGGCCACCGACTCTCCGGTGCTCGACAAGGTGCTCTCGAACATCGCCGAGGTGCGCGCGCGCGGGGCGCACGTGCTCGCGGTGGCCACCAAGGGGAACACCGAGGTGGCCCGGCACGCCGAGGAGGTCGTCTACGTGCCCCGAACCGACTGGCTCCTGCAGCCTCTCCTCGCCGTCATCCCGCTCCAGCTGCTGGCCTACTACATCGCCCGCGGCCGGGGCCTGAATGTGGACCAGCCGCGAAACCTGGCCAAGACCGTCACGGTGGAATAAGCCGCGGGGGCGGTGAGATGACCTCCATGTCGCCCGACTGGCTCGACCCGCTCTTCGAGGCGGACGAGATGCGCGCCGTGGACGCGTGGGCGATCGAGGGGCAGGGGGTGCCATCGCTCGACCTGATGGAGCGCGCGGGGGCCGGTCTCGCTCGCGCTGTCGCGCGGGTCGCGCGCCCCGGGAGGGTCCGGATCGTGATCGGAAAGGGCAACAACGGCGGCGACGGGCTGGTGGCCGCCCGGCTCCTGCGGGCGGAGGGACGGGAGGTGGACGTGCTCATGACCGCCGCCACGGGCGAGCTTCAAGGGGATGCCCTGGTGAACCTCGATCGGCTTCCAGGCCGCGCTCCCGAGGGCTTTCAACCGGCAGGACTCGACCGCTCCGGCGTGGTGGTGGACGCCATCCTGGGCACGGGTTTCGTGGGCGAGCCGCGCGAGCCGGCGGCGAGCGCGATAGCGGCTATGGACGCTTGCGAGGCCCCGGTGGTTGCCTGTGACGTGCCCTCGGGGGTCAACGCCTCGACGGGCGAGGTGGCCGGGGGGGCGGCGGTGGCCACGGTCACGGCCACCTTCCACGGCCCGAAGACCGGTCTCTACGTGTCCCCCGGCGCCTCTTACGCCGGTCAGGTCGAGGTCGTGGAGATCGGCGTCCCCCGCGGGGCCCCGGTGCCGGCGGCGGCCGGCCTGATCGCCGAGCGGGTCCTCGGCCTCTATCCCCGCCGCCGGCGCGAGGGCTCGAAGTTCGACTCGGGCAGCGTCGTCGTTGCCGGGGGCGCGCACGGGCTCACCGGCGCGCCGGCGATGGCCGCCCTCTCCGCCCAGCGGGCGGGCGCCGGCTACGTGCAGGTGGCCGTCCCCGAGCCGGCGGCCGCCGTGCTGCAGACGCGCCTGCTCGAGGCCATGACGCACGGGCTCCCGGACGAGGACGGCTTCCACACGGCCGCCGGCCTCGAGCGGCTTGGCGAGCTGACCGAGCGGGCCGGAGCCGTCGTGCTCGGCCCCGGGCTGGGGCGCGCGGAGTCCGCGATCGGGTTTGCCCGCGCGGCCGCGCGGGCGGTTGCGGTGCCGCTCCTGATCGACGCCGACGGCCTGAACGCCCACGCGGGCGCGCTCGCCTCGCTGCGTGAGCGGGAGGCACCGACCGTGCTGACCCCCCACGCGGGCGAGCTCGCGCGCCTGCTCGAGGTCGACCCCGCCACGATCTCCGCCCACCGGCTGCGCTGCGTGCGCGAGGCGGCGCAGCGCAGCGGCGCCGTCGTCCTGCTGAAGGGGGACGATACCGTCATCGCGGCACCCGGGCGGCCGGTGGCAGTGAGCGGCGGCGGCACGCCCGCCCTGGCGACGGCGGGGACCGGCGACGTGCTGTCGGGCCTGATCGGCGCGCTGCTCGCAAAGGGCATGGACGCGTTCGAGGCCGCCGCCCTCGGCACCGTTGCGCACGCGCGGGCGGGCCACCTCGCGGCCGCGCGCCACGGAGCCGACCACGTGATCGCGGGCGACGTGATCGATGCCCTGCCGGCCGGTTTCTCACGGTAGTGTGGGCCCCATGGCAACGACGGTCGGCGAGATCATGGATCGCAACCCGGCGACGGTCACGCCCGACACCGACGTCGAGGGCGTGATCCGGGCGCTGCGCGAGCACGAGCTGCCGGGCGTCCTGGTGGTCAATGACGGCGGGCGCTGCGTGGGTATCGTCACCGAGGCCGACCTCGTGCTCCCCGACGAGGCCGGCGATCTGCACCTGCCCCACTACGTGAACGTCTTCGGGGGCACGATCTTCCTCGAGCCGCTCCAGCGCTTCGAGGATCGCCTGCGGAAGGCCTTTGCCTCCAAGGCGAGCGACATGATGACCGAAGACCCCGACACGGTCGCGCCGGACACCACGATCGACGAGGCCGCCCGCCTCATTCACGAGACGGGCCACAACCGGATGCCGGTCGAGGAGCACGGCCGCCTCGTGGGGGTCGTGACCCGCCTCGACATCCTCGGCGCCCTCTTCTCCTAGGACATGCCAGAACGGGCGCTCGCGCGGATCCGTCCCGGGGCGGTCGCGCGCAACTGTTCGCGCCTGCGCGCGGCCCTCACGGGTGGAGCCGAGCTGTGCGTGGTGGTGAAGGCCGACGGCTACGGGCACGGGGCCGTGAGCTGCGCCCGTGCAGCGCAGGCGGGCGGCGCGTCCTGGCTCGCCGTGGCCACCGCCGGTGAGGCCACAGGGCTCCGTCGTGCCGGGATCGAGGGCCGCATCCTGGTGATGGGCGCGCTCACCCACGACGAGATGGTGGAGGCGCTCGCCGCCGCCGCCGAGGTGGTGGCATGGAATGCCGACTTCGTGCGCGCGCTCGCGGCGCACCGCGGCGACCGGCCGGCGCAGGTGCACGTGAAGCTCGACACCGGGATGGGGCGCCTCGGGACCGACGATCCGATGGAGGCCCGCGGCGTGGCGGAGAAGGTGGCAGCCGCCAAGCGGCTGCGGCTGGCGGGGGTGATGACCCACTTCGCGACCGCCGACGAGCTGGGTGACGAGCACTTTCCCGCCCAGCTCGAGCGCTTCGGCGCCTTCGTGGCCCGCATGCGCGCCGAGCACCCGGGGCTCGTGGCCCATGCCGCGAACAGCGCCGCCACCCTGCGTGACCCGGCGAGCCACTTCGACATGGTGCGCTGCGGGGTGGCGGCCTACGGCCTCGACCCGTTCGGGGAGGATCCGGAGCTGCGCGACCTCGAGCCGGCGCTCGAGCTGGAGTCCTACGTGGCGGCCGTCAAGCGCTTCCATCCGGGGCAGAGCGCCGGCTACGGGCGCCGCTGGACGGCGACCGAGCCGACCTGGCTGGCGGTCCTGCCGATCGGGTACGGCGACGGATGGCGCCGCGGGCTCACGAACAACTGCGACGTGCTGATCGGCGGACGCCGGCGGCCGCTGGTGGGCACGGTGAGCATGGACAACGTGACCGTCGAGCTGGGGGCGGAGGCCGACGCGGCGATGGGCGACCCGGCGATCCTGATCGGGAGGCAGGGAGAGGAGCGCATCACGTGTGAGGAGGTGGCGCGCCGGCTCGACACGATCAACTACGAGGTCACCTGCGGTGTCAGCCGGCGGGTGCGTCGTGCCGAGGCCCCGTGAGCGCTCCCGCTCCGACCCGGCGCCTCGCGGAGGCAGATCCCGTACGTACCGTCCGCGCCGCGCTCGCGGGCGTTCCCGGCGGCGCGTGGATCGTGGGCGGCGCCGTGCGCGACGCCATCTTGGGGCGCCCGCTCGAGCGCGTCGACGTGGACGTGGTCGTCGAGAACGACCCGCAGGCAGCCGCCCGCGCGGTGGCACGCGCCGTCGGGGGCCCCACCTTCGCGCTCTCCGAGCAGTTCGGCGCCTGGCGCACGATCGACCGCGGCCGCGGGTTCTCCTGCGACGTCTCACCGCTGCAGGGAGAGACGATCGAGCAGGACCTGCGCCGGCGCGACTTCACCGTGAACGCAATCGCGGTGCCGCTGGGGGGCGGCGATCCGATCGACCCGACGGGCGGCATCGCCGACCTGACGGCGGGCGTTCTGCGCGTGGCGGGCCCGGGCGCCTATGCCGCGGATCCCCTGCGACCGCTCCGCCTCGTGCGGCTCTCGGCCGAGCTCGGGCTGGTGCCGGACGCCGAGACAGAGCGGCTGACCCGGACCGCCGCGCCGCGCCTCGTCGAGCCCTCGCCCGAACGGGTCTTCGCCGAGCTTCGCCGGATGCTGATCGCATCGGGCGCGGTCGGGGGCCTGGAGCTGGCCGAGCGGCTCGGTGTGCTTGCCGCGGTGCTGCCCGAGATCACGGCGCTGCGCGGCGTGGAGCAGAGCCGTTTTCACCACCTGGACGTCTATCAGCACACCCTCGAGGTCCTGCGCCGCCAGATCGAGCTCGAGGGGCGTCTCGACGAGCTGTTCGGCGAGAGCGCCGTCCCGTTGCGGGCGCTGCTGGAGGAGCCGCTGGCGGACGACCTCACCCGCCTCCAGGCACTGCGACTCGGCGCCCTCTTCCACGACGTGGCAAAGCCGGACACACGCGGGACGAGGCCCGACGGCCGCGTGACCTTCATCGGGCACGACTCCGCGGGGGAGGAGATGGTGGAGCGCATCTTTCGCCGGTTGCGAACGAGCGAGCGGTTGCTGAGGTTCGTCGGCGCGCTCGCACGCCACCACCTCGTGCCGGGCTTCCTCGTGCGCGAGCGACCTCTCTCGCTTGAGGACGTCTACGCGTACCTCAAGCGGTGCGCGCCCGTCGAGGTGGAGGTCACGGTTCTCTCCTGTGCCGACCGGCTGGCCACCCGTGGGGACAACGCCGAGCGGGCCACCGCCGCCCACCTCGAGCTGGCGCAAGAGCTGATCGGGCCGGCGCTGGCCTGGCGGGCCACGGGGCCGCCCAGGCCGCCGGTGCGGGGGGACGAGCTTGCGGCCGAGCTCGCGATGCAGCCGGGCCCCGAGTTGGGTGAGCTGCTCGGCCATCTGGAGCAGGCGGCCTACACCGGGGAGGCGGCCACGCGCGAGGACGCGCTGGCGCTGGCGCGCCGTCTGCGGCAAGATCTGCAGCGATGATCCGCGACTGTGCCGTCTACGAGCAGGGCAAGCGGCGCGAAGGGGACCTCGAGCTCAAGGACGTCCTCGACCAGACCCACCGTGAGGGCTCCTTCGTGTGGATCGGGCTTCAGGAGCCGGGGGTCGAGGAGTTCGAATCGGTCTCGCGCGAGTTCGACCTCCACCCGCTCGCCGTCGAGGATGCGATCAAGGCCCACCAGCGCCCGAAGCTGGAGGTCTACGGCGACACGATCTTTCTCGTGCTCAAGACGGCCCGCTACGTGGATTCCCAGGAGGTGGTCGAGCTCGGCGAGATCCTGGTGTTCATGGGGGAGGGCTTCATCGTCACCGTGCGCCACGGGGAGGGAGAGCTGCACGAGGTGCGCACGAAGCTCGAGCGCGAGCCGGAGCTGCTGCGCTGCGGCCCGGGAGCGGCGCTGCACGCGATCATCGACAAGATCGTGGATGACTACGTGCCCGCCCTCGCGGGCCTGGAGAACGACATCGAGGAGGTGGAGGCAGACGTCTTCTCGGCGATGCGCAAGAGCTCGGCGCAGCGGATCTACCTGCTCAAACGCGAGGTGCTCGAGTTCATCCGCGCGACCGCTCCGCTCGTGGACCCGGTCAACCGGCTCGCCGGCGGGCACTACGCACTGGTCCACCCCGACGTGCGCCACTACTTTCGCGACGTGGGCGACCACCTGGTGCGGATCCACGAGCAGCTCGAGGGGTTTCGCGACCTGCTCACGAGCGTGCTGACGGCGAACCTGACCCAGGTGAGCGTGCAGCAGAACGAGGACGTCCGCAAGATCTCGGCGGTCGTGGCGATCATCGCGGTGCCGACGATGATCGCCGGGGTCTACGGGATGAACTTCGAGCACATGCCGGAGCTGCGCTGGATCTACGGCTACCCGGTGGTGCTTGCGGTCATGGCCGCCGTCTGCCTGTTGCTCTACCGCTACTTCAGGCGCGAGGGCTGGCTGTGAGCGACGGGGACTGCATCTTCTGCAAGATCGTGGCGGGGGAGCTGCCGGCCGAGCGGATCGACGGGGACGAGCACACGATCGCCTTCCTGGACATCAACCCGTGGACGCGCGGTCATGCCCTCGTGATCCCCCGCCGGCACACGAAGAACCTCTACGAGATCGGCGAGGACGACCTCCGCCACGCCGCGGTCGCCTCCAAGCGACTGGCCCGGCGGATGCGCGACTGTCTCGACTGCGACGGAGTGAACCTGATCAACTCCTGCGAGCCCGCGGCCTGGCAGACGGTCTTCCACTTCCACGTGCACGTGATCCCCCGCTTCAACGGCGACCCGCTGCGCCTCCCGGGCAGCCCCCTGAAAATCGACGCGGCCTCACTGGCGGCGGTGGCGGCCGACTTGCGCGCCTGACGTTCGCCTGCCGCTGACTGGTAGCGTCTCCGGGCTGTATGGGGAAGGAAGAGAAGATTGAAATGGAGGGCGAGATTCTCGAGGCCCTGCCGAACACCATGTTCAAGGTGAGGCTCGACAACGACCACGAGGTGCTCGGTCACATCTCCGGCAAGATGCGCCGGCACTACATCCGGATCCTCCCCGGGGACCGGGTGAAGATCGAGCTCTCCCCCTACGATCTCGCCCGCGGGCGCATCACCTACCGGTATAAGTAGCCGCAACTTTGCAGACTGCGAGTGTTCGTACCCAGGTATGAAGAGAGCCCTCCTAACAGGCGCCACCGCCGCCATGCTCGCGCTGCCCGGCGCCGCCTCCGCGAAGGTGGTGGAGCTTGGCTCGACCGTCCCCAGCGGACAGGTCAGCTGCCCCACCAACTGCCAGGCTCTCAGTCGCGTCACCGGGTACCAGTCACGCGCCGGAGTCCTGCGTGACCCCTTCCTGATTCCCCGAGCGGGGAAGATCGTCGCCTTCACGGTGCGGCTGGGAGATCCCACGGCGGAGCAGATGCGGTTCTTCCAGGCGGATCTTCAGCTCGGGCAACCGAGCGTGCAGATGTCGGTTCTGCGCAGGGATCCGCGCAGGAGGACCCGCAACGAGCACCGCCTCCTGGCTCAATCTGATCCGTTCCCGGTGAAGGACCACCTCGGCTCGGCGCCGACGTTCGTGCTCGACAAGCCGATCCAGGTCTCGCGGAGGAGCATCGTCGCGCTCACCACTCCCACGTGGGCGCCGGCGTTGTCGGTGGGCTTGAAGCGCGATCACCTGTGGCGCGCATCACGCCCGAAAGGCCGCTGTGACAACGTCAGCCAGCGCGCCCAGCAGGTCAGGCTGATGTCGGTGAAGATCTTCGGCTGCACCTACTTCACCGCGCGCCTGTACTACACCGTCACCTACATTCCGGACAACAGGCCCACGGCGAAGACCCAGAGCTAGCGTCCCTTCTCGCAGCGGCGCGTCCGTCTTGGGGCGCCCGGGGAAACGCCGGCCCAGCCCCGACCGCGCAGGGTGCAGCCGGTCTCGGGGAGTAGGTCTATCATCGAGGGCGTGAGCCCTGAGGGGTGGATCTTCGCGTTTGGTTTTCGGCTGTTCTACGTGGGCCTGCTGGTTGTCTGGCTCGTGTGGTTCTTCCGGCTGCGCGACGACGATGAGGACCCGCCCGACGAGGGAGACGGCGGCGGCGGCGAGAAGCGCGGCCCGAGCCCATGCGGCGGACCCGGCGGCGGCGGGCTCCGCCTGCCCACGGGCCGCGTGCCCACAGGCGATCGGCGCACGCGGGACGCTCACCGGCCCTCACGGGCCCCACGGCACCGCCGCGACTCCCCACCGCTGCCGACCCCGCTCCCCGCGCGGGTGCGCTCGCCCTCGCAGGCCCCCGTCAGGATCACCCGGCGCTGAGGGTCAGCCGCAGGCGTCCGGGTTTGCCTCGCACTCCCGCTCGAACCGCTCCGCCGGCGACCCGGGCGGTGGCGGGCGGTCGTTGCGCGGGCTGTCGGGCGCAGGTGCCGCTGGTGGCGCCGGTGAGCCGCCGGAGTCCGGATCCCCGGTGGCCGGGGGCGCCGAGGGGGTCACACCGGGCTCGGGGCGGGGCCTCGGCGTGGGCTGCGGAACGGTCTCGCTCGGGACGGTCGCCTCCGGAGCCGTCGTGGTATCGGTGCCGGCGGCCTTCTCGTCGTCGCCGCCGCAGCCGCCGAGGAGCGCGAGGGCAACGCACGCGCCCGACAGGAGGGAGCCTCTCACCGCGGTGCGCCCCCCATCAGCCCTCGATGGCGGGAAGGCGGCGCCCGCAGTGCGGGCAGTCATTCAGATCCTTCTGGGCGAGCTGCTCGAGCGAGCAGCCGCACAGCCGCAGGTTCTCGACGGCGTAGGGCAGGTCGCTCGGGGAAGGAGCGAGCGGGATCAGCTTGGCGACCACCTCGAAGGGCTCCCCGGTCCCCTCGTCCACGTAGACCTTGCCCGGCTCGACCTCGCGGATGACCTCGCGGTCGGAGCCCGAGCGCAGGCGGTATCGCTGCCGAAGGCTCATCGGGCGGCAAGATACCAATCACGATGCGAGTCCTGATCTTCCACGGCTACCTGCTGCGAGGCACGGGCAGCAACATCTACACCGCAAACCTCTGCCGGGCGCTGGCGGGGTTGGGGCACGAGGTGCACCTGCTCTGCCAGGAGCGCGCTGCCGGAGAGCTCGATCTCGTCGATGCGGTGGGGCGTTGGGAGGATGGCGCCCTGCGCGTGCGAACGCTGAGGGACCCGGCCCGCGTGACCGCCTACATACCCGACATCGGGCGGACGCTCCCCGTGTACGTCGCAGACGTCTACGAGGGGTTCGACGCCGTGCCGTTCCAGGACCTCGATACGCCGGCGATCGAACGCTACCTGGATGCAAACGTCGCGGCCGTGGAGGAGGTCGTCGCGCGCGTGAGGCCCGACGTGGCGTTGGCCAACCACCTCGTCATGGGCCCCGTCATCCTGGCGAGGGGCCTTACGGGACGAGTGCCCTACGCGGTGAAGATCCACGGGAGCGCGCTCGAGTACACCGTCCGCCCGCGCCCCGGGCGCTTCCTCCCGTACGCGCTCGAGGGGCTGGCACGTGCCAGTGGGGTGCTCGTGGGCTCGCGGCACACGGCCGAGAGCCTGTGGGAGGTCACCGGCGAACCCGGGCTGCCCGCCCGCACGCGGCTCGGCCCGCCGGGGGTGGACGTCGAGGAGTTCCGCCCGCGCCCGCGCGGCGAAAGGGCCGCCGCCCTGGCCTCGCTTGCCGGGCGCCTCGAGGAGGCCGGGACCGCAGGATGGGGTGGGGAGACCGGAGCGGCGGAGGCCCTGCGCGCCCTCGACCCGGGCCGCGACCGGATCGTGGGCTATGTCGGCAAGCTGATCGTCGCAAAGGGGGTCGACCTGCTGCTGGCGGCCTGGCCGCTCGTGGTGGCGCGCGTGCCGGACGCGCGACTGTGCGTCGTCGGCTTTGGCACCTACCGCGACGCCCTCACGATGATGGTGCAGGCGCTCGCCGCGGGCGACCTGGCGGCGCTGCGCGACCTCGCCGCGCGGGGCCGGGAGCTCGAGGGCGGTCCGCGCGGCGAGCTCACCTACCTGGCCGCGTTCCTCGACACGCTCGAGGGAGCCGGCCGGGACTCCTACCTCGCCGCAGCGCCCGCCGCGGCGCGCCGCGTGCACTTCACGGGCCGGCTCGAGCACGGCGATCTGCCCGCGGTGCTTCCCGCGTGGGAGGCGCTCGTCGTGCCGAGCACGTTTCCCGAGGCGTTCGGGATGGTGGCCGCCGAGGGGGCGGCCTGCGGGGCGCTGCCGCTGTCGGCGGCGCACTCGGGGCTGGCGGAGGTCACGGCCCTCCTGGCCGACGGGCTCGACGAGCCGCTGCGCACCCTCCTGTCCTTCGAGCGGGGTCCCGGCGCGGTGGAGGAGATCGCCGCGAAGCTTGTCTCCTGGCTGGAGCTCGATGCGGCCGAACGGGGGCGGGCGGCGGGATCGCTGGCGGAGACGGCACGACAGCGGTTCGGGTGGGAGGGCGTTGCCCGAGGGGTCATCGCGGCGGGTCTGGGGCGGCTCCACAAGCTCCCGGCGCCGTTGGCGTGAGGCGCGCCTTCCGCCCCCACGAGCGGGTAGTCTTCGCGCCCGTGAAGCATCGCTCGCAAAGGCTCGCCGGGCTCGCGGCTGCCGCTCTGGTCCTCGCGCTATCCGCCTCGGGCTGCGGCCGCGAGAAGGAGGCCGACCTGATCAACGGCAAGGCGCTGTTCGTCGGCAAGGGCACCTGTGGCTCCTGCCACGTGCTGTCGCGTGCGGGCACCAAGGGCAACCGGGGGCCGAACCTCGACGAGGCGTTCGGGCCGGCCCGCAGTGTCGGCCTTGGGAACCGGACCGTCGAGGGCGTGGTAAAGCAGCAGATCGCACTCGTGCGCAGGAACAGCACGATGCCCAAGGACCTCGTGACCGGAGAGGATGCACGGGATGTGGCCGCCTACGTCGCCCAGGTGGCGGGGCAGCCGGGCAAGGACCAGGGTGCGCTGGCCAAGGCGGGCGCGCCGAAGGTGTCGAACAAGCCGATCGTCGCGAAGGGCGGCAGCCTGGCGATCGCCGCGGACCCGACCGGCGCGCTCGCCTTCGCCAGCAGGAAGGCAGAGGCGATGACCGGCGCGCTCATGTTCGTGAGCGTGAACAAGTCGGCGATCCCGCACAACATCGCGGTGAAGGACTCCGGCGGCAAGCTGCTGGGGGAGGGCCCGGACGTGAAGGGGGGTGCCAGCTCCAAGTTCTCCGCCACGCTGGCAGCCGGGAAGTACAGCTTCGTCTGCACCGTGCCCGGCCACGAAGAGGGCGGCATGAAGGGCGAGCTCACCGTCAAGTAGCGGGACCGACCGCCCGCGGGAGGAGCGCAGCCCGATCGTCCGCGGGAGGAGCGCAGCCCGATCGTTGATCGGGCGAGCACCGCACCGATGCTCTCATCGGGCGAGCACCGCACCGACCGTCTCCCTTAGGACACGATCCCCAGCAGTTCGTCCGCGATCGCCGGGGAGGCGGCGAGGAGGCCCCGCGGCTCGCCGACCAGCTCGCGCAGGGCACCGCCCGCCTCGGTCACGACGACGCTCCCGGCCGCCCAGTCCCACGGCTTGAGCCCGCGCTCGTAGTATCCGTCGAGCCGGCCGGCGGCCACCCAGCAGAGGTCGAGGGACGCGGCTCCTGCGCGGCGGATGTCGCGGACGTGGGGGAGCACCCGGACCAGCAGCTCGGCCTGCTCTCGGCGCTGCTCGGACTCGTATCCGAAGCCGGTGGCGATAAGAGCCGAATCCAGCCCCCCGGGCGCGTTGACCTCGATCTGCTCGTCGCCGAGCCGGGCGCCGAGCCCGCGGGCGGCTGAGAAGGTCTCGTCACGGACGGGATCGTGTACCACCCCGACCGCGCCGCCCTCGCCGTCCTCGAGCGCGATGCTGACCGCCCAGGCGGGAAAGCCGTAGAGGAAGTTGGTCGTGCCGTCGAGGGGGTCGACCACCCACCGCCGGCCGCTCACGCCCTCGTTGTGCGCACCCTCCTCGGCGAGCAGGCCATCCTCGGGCCGTTCCCCCACCAGCATCTCCTCGATCAGCACCTCCGCGTCGCGGTCGGCGTCGGACACCATGTCCGTGCGGCTCGACTTGCGCTCGAGCCCCTTCGTCGGGCCGCCGAAGCGCTCCAGCAGCAGGTCGCCCGCCGCGCGCGCGGCGCGCCTTGCCAGCTCGAGGTCGGCGAGCAGGCTCAGAGTGCCCGGAGGACGAGGATGACGCCGATCACGAGGACCGCGATGGCCCCCACCCAGAGCAGGAACCTGAACGCCTCTGGCTCAGAGCGAAGCGGGTTCAGCACGGCGGCCGAGGATCGATCAAAGGACGTATATGACCGTGTAGAC
>JBPCJI010000023.1:0-5015 GCA_051005475.1 Thermoleophilaceae bacterium | reverse complement strand
GCCGGTGCGCCGGCAAGGGCTCCGGAGGCCGTCGAATGCCGCCTACGCACGCCGTCGCGACGCCGAGCGCGCTGCGGAGGCGGCAAGGGGGGAGGCCGCGGCGGCCGGGGCCGAGCTCGCCGCGGTGAACCAGTTCCTGCGCTCGAGTGCCGGCCCGGGTGGGAGCATCCGCGCGCTGTCGGACCAGCTCGAGGTGGAGCCCGGATACGAGCTGGCGCTGGCCGCCGCGCTCGGACCACGGCTGGGCGGGGCCGTCGTGGAGGACCTCGGGACGGGAGAGGAGCTACTCGACAAAGCGGGCGATGACGGCGCCTTCGCTCTCCTGGCCCGGGCCGCCCCCGAGGAGCGCTCCGGCGCCGCAGCGCCGGTGCCCGAGGCCCGGCGGCTGCTGGATTGCGTGCGCGCCGAGGGCGCCGCGGCCGGGGTCGCCGAGCGGCTGCTGGGCTCTGTCTGGGTCGTGGAGTCGCTCGCGGAGGTCCCGAAGGATTTCGACGGGGTGGCCGTCACCCGCGCCGGACGGGTCCTCGAGCCCGATGCGGGAGAGCTGCGCCAGGCGCCGGCGGGCGGGGCCGAGCGGGTGCTGGAGGAGCGCAACCGCCGGGTGGCGCTCGTGGCCGCCTCTCGGGAGGCACTCCGCGCGGAGGCCGACGCACGCGCCGCCGTGGAGCGGGCCGGGCAGGGTCTCGCGGCCGCGGATCTGGCGCGCGAGGAGGCCGACACGGTCAGGCGCCTCGCGCAGCGTGAGCTGGAGCAGGCCGTGGAGGCGGTACGCCGCACCGAGTGGCAGATCGAGCGCCGGCGCGAGGCGCCGGAGGGCGGCCCGGACGCCGTCCGCCAGGCCGAGCTCACCGCGGACCTCCGCGCGGAGCGCCTGACGGTGCAGAGCGCCCTCCGCCAGCGGGATGAGCGCCGGAAGCGGGCGCTGGGCCTGCGCGCACGGATCGATCGCGACGCGGCGGTGGGGGCGGCTGCCGAGCGTGCCGGCGCGGCGCTGGCATCCGCCGCGGAGGCCGTTGGGGCCCGGGTGGCCGCGCTCGAGGCCGAACGGGCGGCGGGAGCCGAGACGGGCGAGCAGACAGCCGCTGCGCTGAGGGCCTGCGCACACGAGGAGGCGGGGCTGCAGAGCCGCCTGAGAACGGGCAGCGAGCGGGTCACCGCGGCCGAGGTCAGCGCCCAGCAGGTACGCGACTCCGCCGCCGACGCCGAGGCCGAGCTGCGCGAGGTGGCGGCTCACCTCGGCCTCGAGCCTGAGGCCGCGCCCGACGCCCTGGACGAGGAGGTGCGTGCCGAGCTGGCGGGCAGAATCGAGCGGCTGGGGCGCCGGCGCGAGCAGCTTGGGCCCGTCAACCCGCTCGCCGCGAGCGAATACGAGGAGGCGGTGGCCCACGTCGAGGAACTGGAGGCCCAGCGCAGCGACCTCGAGGGCGCGCTCGCGGAGCTGCAGCGGCTGATCCGCGAGACCGACCGCCGCATCCGCGACAACTTCGAGCAGACCTTCGAGGCGGCCGCGCGCAACTTTCAGGAGGTCGTGGAGCACCTCTTCCCCGGCGGCCGGGGGCGGCTGCGGCTGGTACGGCCCGACCAGGCGCCGCGGCCCGTTCTCGGGGGACAGGACTCGCCGGACGAAGAGGCCGAGCCCCCCGAGGCCGGCACCGAGGCAGACGGCGAGCCGGCTGTCGTCGAAGCGGGGGTCGAGGTGGAGGTCACCCCGGCGGGGAAGTCCACCAAGCGCCTGTCGCTGCTGTCGGGGGGAGAGAAGTCGCTCGTGGCGCTGGCGTTCATGTTCGCCGTCTTCCTGGCGAGGCCGTGCCCGTTCTACATACTCGACGAGGTCGAAGCGGCCCTCGACGACCCCAACATCGACCGCTTCCTCCAGCTCGTGCGCCGCTACTCCGACCGTGCCCAGTTCATCGTGGTGACCCACCAGAAGCGAACGATGGACGCGGCCGACCGCCTCTACGGCGTGAGCATGGGCGGCGACGGGGTCTCGCGGGTCGTCTCCCGCAAGCTCGCCGCGGCGGAGCCGCTGACGGGGACCGGGGCGGTCCCAGAGGAGCGCGGCGAGGTGGCGTGATCGGTCCTATCCTGCGCCGCCATGGCCCGCGACTGGAACGAGCTGTTCCTCACAGGTGAGCCCCACGCGGCGAAAGCCGCGGCCGAGCCGGGCCCTGCGGACGAGAAGCGGGGCGGTGGGAGGTTCTCGCGCCTGCGCGACAACCTGACGAAGACCCGCCGCGCGCTCGGCGCGGAGCTGCAGGCCACGATGTTCGAGCGCCTGGACGACGAGGCGTTCGAGCGGCTGGAGGAGGTGCTGATCGCCGCCGACGTGGGTGCGCCGACCACCGCGGCGATAGTGGAGCGACTGGAGACGGAGGCCGGCTCGGGCGCGCTTCAGAGCGGTGAGGACCTGACCCGGCGGCTGCGCGAGCTGGTGGCCGAGACCGCCACCGTGGAAGGGGACTCGATCGACCTGACGGCACGCCCGGCCGTGATCCTCGTGGTCGGCGTGAATGGCACGGGCAAGACCACGACGGTGGGCAAGATCGCCTTCCACCTGCAGCGCGAGCTGGGACTGTCGGTGCTGATCGCCGCGGCAGACACGTTCCGGGCGGCCGCCGCCGAGCAGCTCGAGGTGTGGGCAGAGCGCGCCGGCTGCGAGCTCGTGCGGGGGGCCGAGGGCTCGGACCCCGCCGCGGTCGTCTTCGACGCCCTGGAGGCCGCGAGCGCCAGGGGCCGCGACGTCGTGATCTGCGACACCGCGGGGCGCCTGCACACCCAGCAGCCCCTGATGGAGGAGCTCGCGAAGGTGCGCAAGGTGATCGCCGGCAGGATCCCGGGCGCTCCCCACGAGACGCTCCTCACGATCGACGCCACGACGGGTCAGAACGGCCTGCGCCAGGCCCTGCTGTTCGGTGAGGTCGTGGACGTGGGCGGGATCGCGCTCACCAAGCTCGACGGCACCGCCAAGGGGGGCATTGCGCTGGCGATAGCCCAGGAGTTCGGCGTGCCCGTGAAGCTGATCGGCATCGGGGAGGGGGTCGAGGACCTGCGCCCGTTCGACCCCGAGGACTTCGCGCGGGCCGTCTTCGAGGAGGACTGATGCCTGTCGGAATAGGATGGCGCCATGCCTGCCTGGGTCATCTGGATGGTTGCGGCCGGCGTGCTGGCCGCGGGGGAGATCTTCAGCCTCTCGTTCTTCCTCGGCCCGATTGCGGTGGCGGCGGTCCTGGCCGCGCTCGCTGCGCTCCTGGGCGCGGGCACCGCGGTGCAGATCGTCGTGTTCACCGTGGCCTCGGCGGCGTCGCTACTGGTGCTGCGGCCGATCGCCAGACGCCACCTGCACACGCCGGCCCAGATTCGCACCGGTACCGCCGCGCTGGTGGGCGAGCGTGCCGTCGTGATCGAGCGCGTCGACGGCGCGGGGGGCCTCGTGAAGCTGGGAGGCGAGCTTTGGACCGCGCGGTCGTATGACGAGGACGAGGTGCTGGAGCCCGGCGCGCGGGTGGATGTGATGAAGATCGAGGGCGCTACGGCGCTCGTCTCGGACGCACTCTAGGAGGAGACCAATGGCCGGACTCATCGTGCTCATAGTGATCGCCGCAATCGTGTTGCTCACGATCGCGCAGGGTGTCCGGATCGTGCCTCAGGCCCGGGCTGGGATCGTCGAGCGGCTCGGCCGCTACCACCGGACGCTCGATCCGGGACTCGCGCTCGTGGTCCCCTACGTCGACCGTGTCAAGCCCCTGCTCGACATGCGCGAGACGGTGGTGTCCTTCCCCCCGCAGCCGGTGATCACCGAGGACAACCTCACGATCCAAATCGACACGGTGATCTACTTCCAGGTCACCGACCCCAAGTCCGCCACCTACGAGATCGCCGACTACCTCTCTGCGATCGAGCAGCTCACGACCACCACCCTGCGCAATGTGACGGGTGGCATGAACCTGGAGGAGACGCTGACCTCGCGTGACAAGGTCAGCTCCGCCCTCCGAGCCGTGCTCGACGAGGCCACCGGCAAGTGGGGCATCCGCGTCAACCGCGTCGAGTTGAAGGCGGTGGACCCGCCGGCCTCGATCCAGGAGGCGATGGAGAAGCAGATGCGCGCCGAGCGCGACCGCCGCGCGGCCATCCTCACCGCCGAGGGCGTCAAGCAGTCCCAGATCCTCACCGCCGAGGGCGAGAAGCAGAGCTCGATCCTGCGTGCGGAGGGCCAGCGCCAGTCTCAGATCCTCTCGGCCGAGGGCCAGTCTAAGGCGATCGAGACGGTCTTCGACGCGATCCACCGCGGCGACCCCGACCCGAAGCTGCTGGCCTACCAGTACCTGCAGATGCTGCCGCAGATAGCCCAGGGGGACTCGAACAAGATCTGGATCATCCCGAGCGAGTTCACGCAGGCGCTCGGCAACCTCGGCTCGGTGATCGGCGGGACCGGCGACGCCAAGCCGGAGGCCGGCGGCCCGCCCGCGCGGCCGCAGTGACCGCTGTACGGGGCGGATGAGCGCCAGCCGTCCCCGCCGGGCGGTGACCCCCTACCGGCTCTACACGCGCACGACCTCGAGCAAATGGGCATCCTCCGCCGCGTCGAAGTCGGCATCCTGAGTGCAGACGGCGGCGCTGTGGGCCATAGCGGTGGCTGCGATCCAGGCGTCCATCACCCTCATCGCGCGTCCGATCGCCTTGAGGGCCACGCGCAGCCGCGCGAACTCGTCCCCGACCGTCTAGTCGATCACGAGCGGCTTTCCCAGCCGCTTGGCCGCCTCCAGCGTGCTGAGGCGCCGGGCGCGCCGCGTATGGTCCTCTGCGGCGAGAACGCCGTGGCGCAGCTCGGCCAGGGTCACGACACTGACGCCGACCTCGTCGGGAAGCTCGCCAAGCGGGCGCTCGTGCTCGCGCGCGATAAAGACCGAGGTGTCGAGAACGGCGCGCATGCGGGAAGGTGTCTAGAGCTCTTCGGTTGTGCTCGGGAACGCTTCGTCCAGCTCCCTTGACAGGCCCGAATCGGCCTGAGCGGGCGC
>JBPCJI010000022.1:0-3508 GCA_051005475.1 Thermoleophilaceae bacterium | reverse complement strand
CATGTCCTGCGCGTGGAAGGAGTGCTGCGCTACGAGCCCGAGCTCGCCGCGGATATCGACGCCGGAAGGCTGCTGGAGCCCGGCGGGCGGGAACGGGAGATTCGCGCCTGCGCGATGCACGCCTGCGAGCAGATCGCGAGTGGGCTCGGGGTGCCGCCGCGCGTGCTCGACATATGGCTATGGAACCGCGGGCAGGGCGCGCGCTACAAGTCGATTCCGCGCCATCGGACGCGCACGGTCTTCTACTGAGAGCGCGTGCCGATCAGCCTCTGCGCCCCGATGGCGCTACCCGCCCGCCGGATCGTTCCCGGCACTACGCCGCAACGGACGCACCTCGGCCCCCTCGGGACGCTTCCCGGTGAGCTCGGCGACGATCCCCTCGAGCTCGTTCACCCGCGCGGCGAGGCCCTTCAACGCGTCGGCCACCGGGTCGGGCAGGTGTGCCCAGTCGGCGTCCGGGCCCTCCGGGCGCTTGCCGTCCACCCGCACGGGATGGCCCGGGTTGCCGACCACGGTCGAGTTGGCCGGCACGTCGTGGACCACGACGGAGTTCGCGCCGATCTTGGCGCATGCGCCGACCTGGATCGGCCCGAGCAGCTTTGCCCCGGACCCCACCACGACGTCGTCGCCCACGGTCGGGTGGCGCTTTCCACGCTGAAAGCCCGTGCCGCCCAGGGTCACGCCCTGGTAGAGGGTCACGTTGCGGCCGATCTCGGCCGTCTCGCCGATGACCACGCCGGCGCCGTGGTCGATGAAGAGCGCGTCGCCGATGCGGGCCCCCGGGTGGATCTCGACCCCCGTGGTCATCCGCGTAGCGTTGGCGAGCAGGCGCGGCAGGAGCGGCACCCCGGCCTCGTACAGCGCGTGTGCCACCCGGTGTGCCAGGAGAGCCTGGACGCCCCCGTAGGTCAAGAGGATCTCCGGCCGGCCGACGTTGCGCGCGGCCGGGTCGCGCTCCTGCGCGGCGGTCAGGTCCTCCCGCAGCTCGCGCGCCACGCGCGCCAGTGTCCCGAGACCGAGCATGGTCCTATTCTGGCGCACCCGCCGGGAAGCCCTTCACGGCGCGAAGAACGGCGTGCTCACGTACCGCTCCCCCGAGTCGGGCACGATCACGGCGATCCGCTTGCCGCGCATCTGCGGGCGCGATCCGACCTCGATCGCCGCGCGCAGCGCCGCGCCGCCGGAGATCCCCGCCAGCACCCCCTCGCGCCGGGAGCACAGCCGCGCCGTCTCGATCGCGTCCTCGTCTGCGACCGGGATGACCTCGTCGAGGATGTCTCGGTTGAGGACGGCAGGGAGAAAGCCCGCGCCGATCCCCTGGATCTTGTGCGGACCGGGCGGGCCGCCCGAGATCACCGCGGAGTCGCGCGGCTCGACGGCCACCACGTGGAGGTCGGGGTTGCGCTCCCTGAGCCGCTCTCCGCAACCGGTGATCGTTCCGCCCGTGCCGACCCCTGCCACGAGGGCGTCCACCCTGCCCCCCATGTCCCGCCAGATCTCCTCGGCGGTGGTCTGCCGGTGGGCCTCGGGGTTTGCGGGGTTCGAGAACTGGTCGGGGATGAAGGAGTCACCACGCTCGCCCGCTATCCGCCGGGCGGCCTCGATCGCCTCGTTCATCCCCCCCATCGACTCCGTGATCTCAACGGCCGCGCCATAGAGGCGCAGCAGCCCCTCGCGCTCGCGACTCAACCCCTGCGGCATGGCGAGCACGAGCTCATAGCCCCGCGCCGCACACACGAACGCGAGCGCGATGCCCGTGTTCCCGGAGGTGGCCTCCACGATCGTGGTCCTCCCCGGCTCGATCCGCCCATCCGCCTCCGCCGCGTCGATCATCGCCACGCCGATCCGGTCCTTGACGCTGCCGGCCGGGTTGTAGACCTCGAGCTTTGCGATCAGCTCCGCGCCACAGTCCGGGGCCACCCGCTCCAGATGGACCATCGGCGTCTTGCCCACGATGTCGGCGAGGCTGCTCGGTATAGCGCCGCCGACCGGACTGGTGGTCATCGCTCGAGGGTACCGGCCGCTCAGCCGCCGAGCCGGGCGCGGGCGAGCGCGTATGCCGCCTCGAAGGGGGTCACCTGGTCCCTGTCCGCGCGGTCGAGGACCTCGCGCATCGTGTCACCGACCCGGGCCACCCTGCGCCGCGCCCGGGCCGGGTCATAGCCCTCGATCTCAACGGCGATGTTGATCAGGCCGCCGGCGTTGGCGATGAAGTCCGGCCCGTAGAGGATCCCGTGCGCCTGCAGGTCCTCGGCCAGCCCGTCGTGGGCAAGCTGGTTGTTGGCGGCACCGCAGAGCACCCGGCAGCGCAACCGGCCGGCGGTGACCTCGTCGACCGCTCCGCCCAGCGCGCACGGGGCCACGACGTCGACGTCGGCCAGCAGGGCGCTGGTCGGGTCAGTCCAGCGCGCCCCGGGAAGCTCGCCCACCAGCGCGCGCTTTGACTCGTCGATGTCGGCGATGAGGAGTTTGGCGCCCGCCCGCGCGAGGCGCTTGGCAACCCTCGATCCCACCCGCCCGACGCCGATCACGGCGATCCGACGCCGCTCGAGCTCCGCCGACCCGAAGGCCCGCTCGCAGCATGCGCGGATCGCCGCCTCGACCCCGATCGCGGTGTACGGGCTCGGGTCGCCGCTGCCCCCCTTCGAGCGGCTGAGACCGCGCACGTGGCTCGTCCCCTGCGCGATCACCGCCATGTCGCGGGCGCCCGTGCCCACGTCCTCGGCCGTCACGTAGCTGCCATCGAGGGCGTTCACCGTGTCGGCGAAGTCGAGCAGCATGTCGCGGCGCCGGTGCCCCGAGGGCGCCGGCCCGGGATCGGCGCAGATGACCCCCTTGCCGCCGCCGTGCGGCAGGCCCGCGGCCGCCGCCTTGAAGGTCATCGCGCGCGAGAGGCGCAGCGCATCGCGGGCGCCATCCACCGAGCTCTGGTAGCGCCACATCCGACAGCCCCCGAGCGCCGGGCCGCGCGCGGTCGAGTGGACGGCCACGACGGTATAGGCGCCCGAGCGCCGCCCGCGGCGGATCACGAGCTCCTCGTGCTCGAGGGAGACGAGCGGCGTGGTCAGGCCCTCGGGCATGCCGCGGGCCCCGTCAGTCGCCGTCCGGCCAGTGGGAGGGGATACTGGCGGGGCGGATGTAGCGCGGAATGTCGACTCGGGAGGGATGCACGCCGGATGACCTGGTCAAGACGGACGGAGGCGACGGTCACGATCGTCGTTCAGAAGCTGAACGAGGAAGAGTACGTGGCTCTCGCCCAGAGCGGGCACAGGAAGGATCAGCTGCGCGGCAGCAGCCCGGAGGCCGCGTTTCGCCACGCCTGTGACTGGGCGGCCAAGGACATCCGCCGGGACGAGCCGGCCATCACGTAAACCCTGGGCGCGTCCGGCTGAGGCGATCTGGCGAGACGCACTGTGGCTCGTTGGACGGGAAGCCGCGGTCCTTACTGCTCGCCGCCGGCCCCCGGCGCGTCGTCCTCCGGGTCACGACTGCCCTCGTCTCTGGCCTC
>JBPCJI010000021.1:0-3773 GCA_051005475.1 Thermoleophilaceae bacterium | reverse complement strand
CGTTGAGTGTGTGCGTTGTGTGGTGGGGGTAGTTTGGGGGGGGGGGTCATCCCTCCCCGCCCCCCAGCCTACCCACCTCCGCGGCAGCATCTGCTCGTCGGTGTGGAGCACTGCCTCGTTGGGCTGGTATGCCACCGCTCCGAGTAGCTCGCGCTCGCGCTCCGAGGGGTCGGTGAGCATTGCGAGCGCCTGGTCGGAGTGGGCGGCGATCACGACCTCGTCGAAGCGCTCGGTCTCACATCCGTCGGCGGCCACCTCCACGCCCTCCGGGCCGCGAGTCACGGCGCGGACGGGCGCCGACGTGCGGATCCGGTCGGCAAAGGGCCGCGTGATCTCCTCGACGTAGCGGCGCGAGCCGCCGGTCACCGTGCGCCACTGCGGCCGGTCGCGGAAGCCGAGCATCCCGTGGTTGTGGAAGAAGCGGGCGAGAAAGGCCGCGGGAAAGGACCACATCTGAGCGGGCTCGGCCGACCAGACCGCCGCCGCCTGGGGCACGATCAGCCGTTCGACGAACCACTTCGAGTACCCGCCCCGGTCGAGGAACTCACGCAGCGAAGGGCCGCTCGCGGGGTCGCCCTGAAGCAGCGAGCGGGCCTCGCGGTTGAAGCGCACGAGGTCTCCCACCATGCGCAGGAAGTGGGGGCTGGCCAGGTGCGAGCGCTGTGCGAACAGCCCCCGCGGGGTGCCGGCGTACTCGAAGCCACCGCGACCGTCGCTGACCGAGAAGCTCATCTTCGAGGGCTGGGTGGCCACGCCGAGCTCCTCGAGCAGCGGCTCGAAGCTCGGGTAGTTGCGGTCGTTCAGCACGATGAAGCCGGTGTCCACCCAGTGGGTCTCCTCGCCCAGGTCCACGCGGACGGTGTTCGTGTGGCCGCCCACGTAGTCGTTTGCCTCGTAGACGGTGATGTCGTGCTCGCGGTGCAGGTGGTGCGCGGCCACCAGGCCGGAGATCCCGGCCCCTACGATGGCGATCCTCATCGGTCCACCGTCGCGAGCAGCGCGGCGCCGGCCAGGGCAGACCCTCCGCCCAGCGCGACCGTGCCCCAGCGGGCGTTGCCCGGCAGGACGCTTCCCGGCGTGAGCAGCGTGGAGACCACGTCGCCCAGGTCGGCGAGGATCGCCCCGGCGAGCCAGCGCCGCAGGGCCTCCGCGTCGTTCAGCGTCGCCAGCGTGCCGGCGGAGAGCGCGATGTCACGGGCGCCGACCCCGCGGATGGCGATCTGCACAGGTGCGCGCTCGGCGTCGGCGCCCAGCCAGCCCGACGCTACCCGGGCGGGACTCGCGAGCAGGGCCGCCCCGAAGGCCAGTCGTCCGAGGGCAAACGCTGTGGTCAGTGTGCGGGTCCGAGACATCAGCAGTTTCTACGTGACGGGCGCTCCCGCCGATCAGTCGTCGCCCCCCGGGGTCGGGTAGATTCTCGCCCACTGCGTTGTCCGATGACGAGGAGAGTGGGTTGGACACCAATCGGCTGAAGTCGCTTCCGCTGTTCGAGTCGGTGTCGGACGAGGATCTGGAGAAGATCGCCCCCTTCGTCAGCGAGGTCTCCGTGTCCGAGGGCAAGCACCTCGTCGAGGAGGGCGACTACGCCTATGAGTTCATGGCGATCGAGGAGGGCAGGGCGGAAGTCCGCCGCGGCGACCAGATCCTCGCGGAGCTCGGCCCCGGGGACTTCTTCGGCGAGATGGGCCTGATCGACTCCGAGCGCCGAAACGCGACGGTCACCGCCAAGACCGGGCTGCGCCTGATCACCCTCGACCAGTGGGATATGAAGCGCCTGGAGAAGGCGATCCCCAGCGCAGCCGCAAGGATCCGCGCGACGGTCGAGCAGCGGCGCGGGACTTAGTGCCCCCGGCTTAGGCACCGCGGCCGGCGGTGCGACTCTCGCGTGACCCCGCCGCCCGGCGGCGCCTCCTCATCCTCTGCGCCGTGGCAATCGTGGCGGCCCTCGCGGGTGCGTTCGTGGGCTCCCGCGGGGACGGGGCGCGGAGCCCTGCAACGGGGGCGCCCTCGGCCGGCGCGGAGCCCAGGCGCCCACCGCCGGCCACGCGGCTGACGCTCGAGCAGCAGGTTGGCCAGGTGCTCGTGATGAGCTTCGACGGCGTTCAGGCGCCCGAGTACATCCGCCGGCGGCTGCGAAGCGGCGAGGGCGCGGGCGTGATCCTGTTCGGCGCGAACGTGCCCGACGCGCGCTCGCTGAAGGCCCTCACCGCCGGCCTCCAGCGGGCGGCCCGCGGCGGGGCGCTCGTGGCCACCGACCAGGAGGGCGGACAGATTCGCAGCGTGGGCTTCGCCCCGCCGCAGCCCTCGCAGGCGGCGCTCGGGAGCCCGGAGGCTGCGCGCACCGCGGCCTCCTCCGCCGCGCGGGCGCTGCGCGAGGGCGGGGTAAACGTGAACCTCGCGCCCGTGGCCGACGTGGCCACCTCCGGCTCGGTGCTGTCCGCCCGCGCCTATCCCGGTGGGGCGAGGTCGGTCGGTTCGATTATGGCGGCGGCGGTGCGCGCGCACGCGCGCGAGGGCGTGGCCGCCACCATCAAGCATTTCCCCGGCCTCGGCCGCGCCACCCAGAACACCGACGACGCGCCGGCCACGATCGACGCGCGGCGCTCGGACCTCGAGGGGTCCGACCTCGTGCCGTTCCGGGTGGCAGCAGGCGCGAATGTCCCGCTCGTGATGACCTCGCACGCCCTCTATCCCGCGCTCGACCGCGACCGCATCGCCTCCCAGTCCCCGATCGTGATCGAGCGGCTCCTGCGCCGGGACCTCGGCTTTCGCGGCGCGGTCATCACGGACAGCATCGAGGCCCAGGCGGTGCTCGCCCGCTCGGGGGTGGCGGTCGCGGCCGAGCGTTCCCTCGAGGCCGGCGCCGACCTCGTGCTCATGACCGGCTCCGGAAGCTGGAGCCAGGTCTACCCGCGCCTGCTGCGCCGCGCCCGGGCCTCCTCGAGCTTCCGGGCCCGGGTGGGCGAGGCCGCCGGAAGGGTGCTCGAGCTCAAGCGCCGGCTCCGTCTGCGCGCGCCGCGCTCGTAGCGGCCGGCGAAGAGTCCCAGCACCTCTGAGGTCTGGGCGAGCGTCTGCACGTTCCGGTCGAGCTCTTCCCGCCCGGACGGGGTCAGATCATAGATCCTGCGCTCGGGGCCGCGCCCGGGGGCCTCCTCCCAGGTCGAGCACAGGAGCCCGTCCTCCTCGAGGCTGCGCAGGATGCGGTAGACGGCTCCCGAGTCGGGATACCGGCGGTCTTCCTCCGCTCGCGGAGGGCCCACGGCGCCCAGGCGACCCAGCAGGTCGTAGCCGTGCGCCGGGCGCTCGAGAAACAGCAGGAGGATCCACGGCGTCAGGAACGGCTTTGGCAGCCCTGGCTCGGGCTGTTCGGCCTGCCGACCACGGCGGCGGGCCGAGGCGCCCGCGGGCCGGGACGCACCTTTCGTGGGGCGTGCGGTCTTGCCGGGATGTGCCTGTCGAGTCGCCATCGAGGGAACCGCCGTGAGGCTAGGCAGCGTGGTGGAGAAGGGTGCTAAGGAGATGTTGCGAGGCAGCGTCGGGACGGTTAACGTTTCCGTCCGCGACCGGCGCGGCCTACCGTGCGGCGCTCCCGACGCGCTCGCGCACCTCACTCCAGAGCACCTCGTAGGCGCGCCCTGCGCGCCCACGGGGGGCGAATTTCGCGATCGGCGTGCGGTGGACTCCCATGCGCTCGACGTCGCTTGCCGCCGGTATGAAGGCGCGCAGCAGGCCGGGATGCTCTCCGGCGAGCTGCTCCATCACCTCGCGGTGCA
>JBPCJI010000020.1:0-12310 GCA_051005475.1 Thermoleophilaceae bacterium | reverse complement strand
CGTCCGGTCGCGTCCCGCGCTCTTGGCTTCGTAGAGGGCGGCGTCGGCGCGGTCGGTCAGCTGTCTCGATGACTCCCCGGGGTTCCATTCCACGAGCCCCGCAGAGCATGTCAGCCCCCCGGGCGTTGCCGCGCGCACACGGTCGACCACCGCGAGCGCGCTCTCGAGCGGCGCGGCGGGAAACGCCAGCGCGAACTCCTCGCCGCCGTAGCGGGCGAGCAGGTCGCTGGCCCGCAGGAGCCCGCCCCAGGCCTAGGCGGCATCGCGCAGCAGCGAGTCGCCCGCCAGGTGTCCGTGCTCGTCGTTGAACGCCTTGAACCTGTCGAGGTCGAGCAGGGCCACGCAGATCGACTCGCCGGTGCGGTGCGCTCGCGCGAGCTCGCGCTCGAGGCCCTCGTTCCAGGCGCGGCGGTTCAGCAGGCCGGTGAGCTCGTCGGTGAGCGAGAGTCGCTCGAGGCGGCCGACCAGCCGTGAGCGATCGGAGAGGATCGTCAGGAAGCGGCCGATCTGGGAGGCCAGGGTTTCCATCATGTCGATCAGCTCCGGCTCGGGCTGGCGCGTCCCGCGCGTGAAGTACTCGATCAGTCCCCGAACCTCGCCCTTCTCGAAGAGGGGGAGGGCCACCGCAGCCCTCAGCGCGACCTCGGCGGCCTCGGCGGCCCGGGGGAAGTTGGAATCCAGGGCGACCTCTTGGACGAACGCGGGCCGCCCGGTGGCGAGCACGCGTCCCGGTAGTCCCACGCCGGAATCGAGTGAGACCTGCCGGGTCACCTGCTCGAACGGACCGAAGTCGAGCCCGGAGGCTGTCCAGGTCTCCTCGCAGCGCAGCACGGATCCCTCGCCGGGCCTCCAGTACGCACCGAACTCCCAGCCCATCTCCGTGCCGATCGCATGAAGCAGGCGCGGCATCGCTTCATCCACGGTCTCGGCTTCGGCCAGCACCGTGGTGGTCGCGTGCTGGGCCGCCAGGAACTGCAGGTTCCGGCGCCGCTCTGAGATGTCGTGCAGGAAGGCGTGGAAGACGTGCGAGTCGCCGCTGGGGAGCGGCGAGATCGTGAGCTCGATCGGCAGCTCGTGCCCGTCACGGTGCACCGCCTCGATCTCGAAGCGCTGGTTGAGCACGGGCCCCTCGCCGGTGTCGAGGAAGCGCTCGAGGCCGCGCAGGTGATCCTCCCGGTAGCGGGACGGGATGATGGTGTCCGACAGGATCCGCCCCACCGCCTCCTCACGGGACCATCCGAAGGTGACCTCCGCCTGATGGTTCCAGTCGGTGACGAAGCCGCCGGCATCCATGGAGATGAACGCCTCGTGCGCGGATTCGAGGATGGAGCGCGTCGGGTTACCGACATCAGTCGGCGTATCCGGGCCCCTGCGAGGTCGGTTGCCAGAGCGATCCATGGGTGCCCCCGGCAACAGGCCAAGGTCCGACTACTTTACGCGCCGCTCCGCGATCCCGCCGAACGGGTTCCCTGCCGAACGGGTTCCCTGATGAGGAGCGCAGCGGGATCGTTGATCCCGTGAGCACCGGACTCTTCCCCGAGGAGGAGCGCAGCGGGATCGTCGATCCCGTGAGTACCGGACTCTTCCATCCACTCAGCCGTGCTCGGCGGCGCGCCGCCCCGCGGCGGGTGAAAATCGCAGAAGGACCGCGCCCCGGGGCGCGGTCGCACGGAAGGCGGGTTCTCCGCCGAGTGTGGCCGACGTTAGGTGCGGTATACGCCCCTTTTGACGGCCACACTCGGCGTGGCCGCTACGTTGGAAAAGCGGGTGAAAGGGCGCAGTTTGCGGGAATCAAGCGTGTTTTCCCTCAAGCGTGTTTCCCCTCAGTAAGGGGGGAAGTCGGCGTACCAGTCCCCCAGCGTGCGGAACGCCTTCCAGAAGGTCCGCTTCGCGCGTTCGTCGTCGAGCGATGCGTCGATGTCCGGCACGTAGAGTGCGTCACAGCTGGGGGTGAGCTTCTGCACGTCGCCGGGCGCCGGGCGCACCCCGGCGCCGAGGGGAACGCCGAGGCCGTTGAGCTCCTCGAGCGCCTCCTCGCCCATCACCACGACGATGCGGGGCTGCACTATCGCGAGCTCGTCCAGCACGCGGCCGCGGCACTCCGGGGCCGACAGGTCCGTGTCGGTCACCGGACACTTGACCGAGACGGTCCCGTACACGGCCAGCGGGTCGATGCCCAGCCGCTTGAAGCTCTTCATCAGCGCGCTCCCCGCACGCCCGTAGAAGGCCACGCCCTCCTCGATCTCCGACGGTCGGGGCGCGAACTTGAGCATCAGGATGTCGGCCTGCGGGTGCCCGGAGCCGAGCACCGGCATCAGGTTGCCCCGCGGGCAGTGCTCGCAGCCCTGGATCTCGCGCGTGAGGCGGTTCAGCTCGCGGATCGCGCGCTCCAGGTATTTCTCGCGAATTTCGTCGTCGGTTGCCGGCACGGGGAGGGCTTTTGACGAACGGGCCGGCTGTCCTCTTGCCTGCACCACTACTTGCCGGCCCGGGTCACGCCCTCCCCGGGCTTCGAGGTGCGCTTGCGCCGGCTCTCGGGCGTGGCCTTGGTCTGGATGAACTTCAGCGCCTGCACGTAGAGCAGGCTCTGGCGCTTGCGCACGATGTCCGCGTCACGCAGCGATTCCAGGAACTCCTCCGGACCGTCGAAGTCGCGCATCCGGATCTTGACCGAGCCGAGCCCGGCGGCCACGTGGCTGTCCGATCCCGCGCCGGCGACGATCCGGTACTTGGCCGCGAAGCGCGCCGCCTCCTCGTTGAACGCCGAGAACGCCACGCGCGGGTTGAAGACCTCGATCGCGTCCACGTCCTCCACGACCTCGAGCAGGTGCTCGTAGTCCGGCACCGCATGCATGCGATCGAAGGGGTGCGGCACGTAGACGCGGCCGCCCTGGTCTCGGATCGCGGCGATCGTCTCCTGCAGCGTCATGCCGCGCGGGATCTTCTCCTCGATGAAGAGGCCGATCACCTCACCCTGGGTGGCCGTCTTCACCTCCTCGGCCACGATCACCTTGAGCCCGCCCTCGCGCTCGGCCTGGCTCCGTGCCTCGTGGGCACCGGACACCTCGTTGTGGTCGGTCACCGCGATGGCGCCGAGACCGGCTGTCCGGGCTGCGTCCAGCAGGCTCGAGACCGGGGTGGCGCAGTCCGGGGAGTGGTCGGTGTGCATGTGCAGGTCCACGTGAATGAACTCGCGCGAGGCCAGCCGCTTCCTGACGGACACGCTGCCGTCCGCGGGATGGCGACGGCCGGTCACGACGGCGTAAAGCTGCTCGAACTCCCCTGCCGCGCGCCCCCACCCGAGCCGGTCACCCGATTCGGCGATGCGCTTGGCGATCCGCGCAGCGAGCTCCGGCTCGGACACCAGCCGCTCGAGCTGGGCGGCAAGTGTCAGGGCGTCGCGCGGCTCGAACAGCAGGCCGAGATCCCCCTGCTCGAGCACCTCCTCGTACTGGGGCAGGCGCGCTGCCACCGGCACCGTCCCGGCTGCGAGCGCGCGCAGGAGCAGGTGCGGCGCCGGGGCCGTGCCGGCGGAGGCGGCCACGGCGATCGACGCGCGCGCGAGGTGCTCGGCCTCGGACCCGTCCGCCGGGCCGGCCAGCCGCAGCCGGTCCCGCAGCCGTCGCGGGACCTGGAGGGGCGATGCGATGGCGCCGGGATCGCGCAGCCAGATGGTGGCGGTCCAGTCCAGCTCGACCGGCAGCTTCCGGATCGCGCGCAGGAAAAGCCGCAGAGCTCCGCGCTCCTCCTCCGCCGAGAAGAGGATCTCGGGTGGGCTCACCTTTGCCGGGGGACGGTGCGGTGGATCGGCCCCCGGCTGGATCACGTGGTAGCTGCCCGGGAAGAACCGCTCCACCAAATCGCGCGTGGCGGCGAAGCTCGCGGTACGCCCGTCCAGGCGCCCGAACATCCGTTGCACGAGGGGCCGGGCCATCTGGGTGGAGACGACCCGCTCGGTCGGCGAGTGGAACGTGCCCAAGTTGAGCGCGCGCGAGTGTCGCAGCGCGGCGGACGAGGCGCTGGGCGCGAAGGGCTCGTGGACATGCACGAGGTCGAGCTCGGCGTGGGTCAGCAGGTCCTCGATCGTGCTGGAGACATCCAGCGGCAACGACACCGAGCCCCCGCGCCGGAACGGGAGGCTCTGCCCCACGGCGAGCACGTCCCCGGCGAAGAGCGCATCCGCGTCCCCCCGGCTCAGAGCCTTGACACGCGCTCGCCCCTCCCGGACGAGCGCGCGCGAATCCGACGGCGCGACCACCACGACGCGGTGGCCACGCTCCCGCAGCTCTACCGAGAGCCTCTCCACGAAGCTGTTGACCTCGTGGTGTTGCTCCCAGGGGTAGGGGGTGACCTGGGCAAGCGAGAGGCGAGGCGTTGCGCCCACCGTCTCGCTCTCCCGTTACTAGGCCTCTGCGCGGATCTTCGCCTTGCCGGGCAGTTTTGGCGCGCCGCCGAGCTCCTTGATGAACGCCTCGGTGTCCTCGTGCGCCACCGAGTCCGGCACCTGCACGGGCGGTGACTTCATCAGGTAGGAGCTGGGGGCCTCGAGCGGGCCCCCGACGCCGTGGTTGAGCGCCAGCTTGCAGCAGCGCACGGCGTCGGTCACAATGCCCGCCGAGTTGGGTGAGTCCCACACCTCGAGCTTCAGCTCCAGGTTGAGCGGAACGTCGCCGAAGGCCTGGCCCTCGACGCGGATGTGGGCCCACTTGCGATCGGTGAGCCACGGGACGTAGTCCGAGGGGCCGATGTACACGTCCTCCTTGGGCAGCTCGTGTTCCATGATCGAGGTGACCGCGTTGGTCTTGGAGATCTTCTTGGACTCCAGCCGCTCGCGCTCGAGCATGTTGTAGAAGTCCATGTTGCCGCCGACGTTCAGTTGTGACGTGCGCACCATCTTCACCCCGCGCTCCCCGAAGAGACGGGCCAGCTGGCGGTGCACGATGGTGGCGCCGACCTGCGACTTGATGTCGTCACCGACGATCGGGAGGCCTGCCTTCCTGAAGCGGTTGCCCCAGTACTCCTCGCGGGCGATGAACACCGGAATGCAGTTCACGAAGCCACAGCCCGCCTCGAGCACCTGTTCGACGTACCACTTCGTGGCGTTCTCGGAGCCGACGGGCAGATACGAGACGACCACGTCGGTCTTCGTCCTCTTCAGGATCTCGACGATGTCGTCGGTGTTCCCGGGTGCCTTGGTGATCTTCTCCTTGAGGTACTTGCCGAGGCCGTCGTGCGTCATGCCGCGGTAGACCGGAACGTCGAGCTTGGGCACGTCGGCGAACTTGATCGTGTTGTTCTGGCCCGACCAGATCGCCTCCGATAGGTCCTTGCCGACCTTGTCGGCGTCGATGTCGAACGCGGCCGTGAACTCGATGTCACGGACGTGGTAACCCCCGAGGTCCACGTGCATGAGCCCCGGCACGCGTTCGGCCGGGTCCGCGTCCCTGTAGAACTGGACGCCCTGCACGAACGAGGATGCGCAGTTTCCAACGCCGACGATGGCAACGCGCACCTTTTCGGTCTGGTACCGCGATGCGCCGTTGGATGAAGTCTTGTCTGTCACTCGGGCCTCCTGGAAATCTCATGGGTACGGCCCCCGTGTGGGAGCCGCCGGTAGGTAGCTCCAAACGGGGGTGGCGGTTACACCGTGCCGGAATCCGCCGTGAGCTCGTGTCGAACGTGCAATACCCGCTGAAAGGTCGTGAAAACCGTCAGCGCGGCGAGGGCATAGATGGCCGGCTCGAGCAACGTGAAGTCTCCCACACCCGCTCCCTCGGCGAACACCAGGCCGACGGAGATGATCACCACCCGGACGGCCCGCGTGGCCAGACCGACCTTGCATTCCACCCCCAGGGCCTCCGCCCGGGCCCGCGTGTAGCTGACCATCAAAGAGAAGAGCACCGCTACCACCACGGCGGCCACCGCCAGCTCGTCGCCCCCCTCGGCGAAATGGGCGCCCACCGCCGCGAGCACTATCCCCTCCTCCATGCGGTCGAGGCTTGAGTCGAGAAAGGCCCCGAAAGGGGTTCCCTTCCCCGACATCCGGGAGTAGCGACCGTCGAGGGTGTCCATCACCGATCCGAGGATGAACGCGACCCCCGCAAGGAAGAACTCGTCCTGTGTGACGAGCGCCGCGGCGATCAGATTGCCCACGAGCCCCGTCAGCGAGATCGCGTTGGGTGTGAGCCGCGAGTCGATCAGGCGGTTGCGCGCCCTCGCGCGCACATCTGTCGCCGTCCGGCGCTCTGCCTCGCCGCCCGGGTCAGCCGGTTCGGCAGCCACTCAGGCTGATGCCACCACTTCGGTGCGACGGGTGCGCCAGGACCACGCCTCGGGGCGTGCGCGGGCGAGCGCGTACGAGGCGCCCGAAGCCGACGCCGCAGCCACGAGCGCGCCCAGTGCGGCGTCCAGCCAGAAGTGGTTGGCAGTGACCATCACGACGAAGGTCACGATCACTGGGTAGAGCCCCCAGGCAACCTTGAGCACCCGCAACCTGACGAGCTTGATTGCGGGGATGGAGATCATCAGCGCGAACGCCACGTGCATGCTCGGCACGGCGGCGAAGGGGTTGTAGAGCACGTTCGCGCTCTGCTCGGCGGCCTCGCCCACGAATGTGGCGACCGTGTCGGTGAAACCCCACTCGGGCATGTACCTCGGAGGGGCGGTGGGAAAGGCCACGTAGCCCACCAGGGCAAGGCCCATGGCGATCATGAACATGTTGCGCACGTAGTAGAAGGCGTGGTTGCGCGCGATGTAGAGCCAGACCAGAAAGGTGGTGGTGATCACGAAGTGTGAGTTCACGTACATCCAGTTGGCCCCGGTCAACATCCACTCCTGGCCCTGGGCCCAGGCCTGCAGTCCGGGCTCGAAGAACAGGCCCATCGTTCGCTCCACGTCCACCAGGGTGCGTGCATTCTCGAATGCCAGGACGGCCTGTCCGTCCACGATGCCGCGCACGAGGCGGTAGGCGTAGTAGGCGCCCGCGAAGAGCGCGAGTTGGCGCAGCGCGTCCAGCCACCCCTGGGGGAGCCAGCGGCTGCTGACCTGCCAGGCGTGACGAAACTGAGTCAGGAAGTCCTGAGTGACCCGCATCGCGACAGACTAGTGGCTCTCCGAGATGGCCGCCAGCCGTTCGTGCCCCCCCACGGCCCTCAGGCGTCGTCGCAGCGGCGGCCGCGCTGGAGAACTCGTTCGGGCGAGAAACGGGTGACGAGTCGCAGAAAGCCCTCCTTCCTGGCCGTCACCCTCGTCCACTCGCCCTCGCGCTCGACGCAGCCCCCCTTGGCCAGCCAGTACGGCGTCCAGCGCACCCGCACGAGGGCGTCGCCGGGCTTTCGCACACGCAGCAGCAGCTCATCGGACCCGAGCTGGTCGAGCACGATGTTGGCGTCGCCGGTCGGGACCACGATCGGGGTCGGCAGGGTGACCTCGTAAATCCGCCAGTGGTCGAACCGCGCGCGCAGCCTCAGGTAGGGCAGGCCGCGCTCGATCAGCGCGCGCTCGCGGTAGGAGCTGCGGTCGGGCTTTGCGTCCGGCAGGGCCACGTAGCGCACGGCGTTCTCCGACAGCCAGCTGGCGTAGGTCAGCTCGTTCAGCACGCCCTTGTAGAAGATGTCGTTCCTTCCGGTGTCGAGCTGTCGCAGCCATCCGCGTGCCAGCGGTGCCTCTGCGGCCACCTCGGCGCCCTCCCAGTGCCCGAACGTGAACGGGATCTCCACGCGTCTCTGATCCGGCAGGAGGCGCAGGTACTCCCGCACGGGGTCGAAATAGGACGCCTTGGCCACCGGGTCGGTCGCCGCCTTGTGGATGTCGCGCACGGCGGCAGACCACTGCCAGACCGCCAGGGCTGCGAGCAGCGCCGCGATCGGCACGATCGGCCTGCGCCAGCGGCCCGCCAGCGCGCACGCCAGCACCGGTCCGCCGAAGAGGGCACCGAGCCGCACGGCGTTGCCGCCCATGGCCGTGGGCACCACGAGGGCCGCGCTGGAGCCGAGGCCGTACAGCACCGCCATCACCCGCAGCGTGCGCTCGGCCCGTGGAAGCACGACGAGGCAGGCGATGGAGAACGCCGGGATCGCGATGTATGCGGAGAAGGGAAACGGCGCATACCCGCCTTCGGGGAACGCGAACGTGAGCAGCACCGGTGGGACGAACCCGGCAGCCGCGAGGCCCAGGCCGTCCAGGCGGCGGGTCCGCCCGCCGAGCTCCGGCCGAGCCTCGGCCACTGCGACCGCTCCTCCGCCGCGCGCCGGGAGCAGGCCGGCGAGCGCGTAGGCGAGGCCCGCCATCGCCAGGAAGAGCCCGGCCACCGGACTCGAGATCGCACAGAGCACCCCCAGCACCGGCGCCAGGAGACGCCGTCGTCGCTGGAGGGCCAGGGCGGCGGCCACCCCGAAGGCGATACCGAGCGCAAACGGCAGCCGGTTGGTGGCGAGCAGGGTGGCCGAGCCCGCGCCGAACCAGATCGTGCCCACCCTGGCCGCGCGCGGCCCGAAGTGCCCGCGGGCGAGCTCGGTGAAGCAGATCGTCGCCCCCACGGCCGACAGCGCCGCCATCGGCTGGGGGCCGAGGAGCCAGCCGAGCGGCGGCGAGAGGATCGAGTAGGCGGGCGTGTGGTGGCCCCCGTACCACTGCCCGTTCCAGATCGTGAACCCCTCGCGACCGAAGAGCTCCGAGCGGAAGATGTGTGCCGCGAGGTCTGGAGAGCGCGGCTTGAGAATCAGGTAGACGACGGCGAGCGCCGCCGCGATCAGCGTGGGCGCGATCCGCCAGCCGTCCGGCCGCAGCCGCCGGGACGTGCGGGAACGCGCCTCCTCGGGCGGCTCGACTGGGGCGGGCGCCGCGGCCTCCTGCGTGCGGGATCGCGGCGGCGCCGCGACGGAGAACGCGGGGCGCGGCACGGGGACAGGCTAGCGGGGCGGCCCGATCCCAGGAGCCTCGCGCGGTCAGGCCAGGAACTCGGCGGCTACACCCACCAGCTCGGGCCGGTCGAGCCAGCTCCAGTGGCCGGCGCGGTCGATCATCTCGAGTCGCGGCTCGCCGCCGAGCGCCGCGGCGTACGCCGGGCCGAACTCGGCTGGGATGTAGGGGTCATCTGTCGGCCAGAGGATCAGGGTGGGAGCGGTGATCCTGCCGAGCTCCCGCCCCGAGCGCTCAAGCACTTCGGGCGCCGCCGAGCGGTACAGCTTGAGGATCGCGCGCTGTGTGCCGTGGTCGAAGTGCCGGTAGACGGAGTCGACGAAGTCGGCGGGCATGGGCCCGGGGGCGAAGTTCGCCTCCCGAAGCGCCCGCCCCATGGTGAAGCGGGTCGTGAAGCCCATCACGACCTCCCCCACGACCGGGGTGCGCCACAGCCGCGCGATGCGGTGCCAGCGGTAGCCCGGCAGCAGAGGGGTCGAGCTGAACAGGACCACCCGCTCCAGCCGTTCGGGCAGCCGCTGGACGGTCGCGAGCCCGAGGCCGCCACCCCAATCGTGCGCGACGAGGGAGAACCGGTCGAGCCCCGTGTGGTCGAGGAACGCCTCGAGGAAGCGGTCATAGCCTGAGATGGAGTAGTCGAAGTCGGCCGGCTTTCCCGAGCGGCCAAAGCCCGGCAGGTCGAGGGCAATGCCCCCGCACGCCTCGAGGAAAGGCAGCCAGATGTCGGAGTTCGCCGGCACTCCGTGGACGAAGAGGATCGGGGCGCGGCGGTCGGGCCCGGCGCGCCGCCAGAAGGTCTCGACGCCGTCGATGACGGCCCTGTGCTCGCTCGGCGAAGCCATCCCGCGGGCATCCTCGCAGCCCGGGCACAGCCTCGCCGTGCGCGCGGTACGTTGCCCATGTGACCGGCAGAACCGCCTGGAGGCCGCCGCCGCCCAGGCGCCTGCGCGCGATCCTCGAGCGGCTGCGCCGAGAGTACGGCCGGCCGGAGGGACATCCCCATCGCGCGCCGATCGACGAGCTCGTCCTTACCGTCCTGTCCCAGAACACCAACGACCGCAACCGCGACGTGGCCTACGGGCGCCTGAGAGAGCGCTTTGCGTCCTGGGATGCCGTGCGGGACGCACCGGTCGAGGAGGTCGAGGAGGCGATCCGCCCGGGCGGGCTGGCTCCCACCAAGGCAGTGCGAATCCAGGCGATCCTCCGGGCGATCGGGGCTGATGACCTGAGCAGTCTCGAGCGCGCGCCCCTGGACGGGGCGCGCGCCTACCTTTGCGCGCTACCCGGAGTAGGGCGAAAGACGGCGGCGTGCGTGCTGCTCTTCTCCTATGGCCGGCCCGAGGTGCCCGTCGATACCCACGTGTTCCGGGTGGGCACCCGGCTCGGGCTCTTTCGCCCCGGGGCGCCGCTCGATGAGGCCCACGACGAGATGCTGAGACTCTGCCGCGGAGCGGATCCCTACGAAGCCCACGTGAGCCTCATCCGGCACGGGAGGCGCACGTGCACGGCCCGAGCGCCCCGTTGTGGCGAGTGCCCGCTGCGGCGGATGTGCCCGTATCCGCGGCGGGCCCGGGCGCGATGAGTGCACCTGCTAGAACAGGCGCTGTGAGCACGCAGCGACCCACGCTCCGGGTCCTCGTTGCCGACGATGCCCCCAACTCCCGCGAGAAGATGGTGAGCGCCGTCGAGGGGCGCTCAGATCTCGAGCTGGTGGGCGAGGCGAGCACGGGGCGTGACACGCACGAGGCGGTCCGCCGGCTCCAACCCGACATCACGCTGCTCGACGTAACGATGCCCCACCTCGACCTGCTCGGCGCGGTGGGGCGGGGGGAGTTCCCGACCCGGGTCGTGGTGGTCTCCTCGCACCTCGACGGGGGGACCGTGCGGTCGGCGATCGCGGCCGGCGTCGAGGCCTACGTCTCGAAGGCGGCCACCCCCGAGCAGGTCTGCGACCTGGTTGCCGGCATGGCGGGCGGGGATGCCACGCTCCCGCCGGAGCTCGAGCTGGGCCCATCCGGCGAGATCCACCCCCGTTCGACCGGCCCGCCGCCGCTCCTGAGCACACGTGAGCACCAGGTCCTGACCCTGATCGCGGACGGGATGGAGCCGGACGAGGTCTGCCGGCGGCTTTACCTCAGCCCGGAGACCCTGCGCACCTATGTGATGGGGTTCTGCGAGAAGCTCGAGGTCTCGGAGGTCCCCGACGCGGTCCTCGAGGGGACCCGGCGCGGTCTGATCACCTGAACGGACCGCCGCCCGGCGGCGCCTGCCGCTCTCACCGGGCGGCCTCAGCGATCTGCCATACTCACGCTTAGATTTTCTCTAACCGAGCCTGCAAACAAGCGCACAGGAGCTGAGCATGGGCAAGACAATCGGCATCGATCTGGGCACGACCAACTCGTGCATGGCGGTCATGGAGGGTGGCGAGCCCACCGTGGTCGAGAACGCCGAGGGGGCGCGCACGACCCCCTCCGTGGTCGCCTTCACCGAGGGCGGCGAGCGGCTGGTCGGGGCCCCGGCCAAGCGCCAGGCCGTGACCAACCCGGAGAACACGGTCTTCTCGATCAAGCGCTTCATGGGCCGCAAGGAGGCCGAGGTGAAGGAGGAGGAGACGATCGTCCCCTTCGAGGTCGTCCGCGGCCCCAACGGCGACGCGCGCGTGAAGGCCGGCGGCAAGGAGTTCCCGCCGCCGGAGATCAGCGCCATGATCCTCCAGAAGCTGAAGGCCGACGCCGAGGCCTACCTCGGGGACACGGTGGACAGCGCGGTGATCACCGTCCCGGCCTACTTCAACGACGACCAGCGCCAGGCCACCAAGGACGCGGGCAAGATCGCGGGCCTCGAGGTCAAGCGCATCATCAACGAGCCCACCGCCGCCTCGCTGGCGTACGGGCTCGACAAGGAGGAGTCCGACCACACGATTCTCGTCTTCGACCTCGGCGGCGGCACCTTCGACGTGTCCGTGCTCGAGATCGGCGACGGCGTGTTCGAGGTCAAGTCGACCGCGGGTGACAACCACCTCGGCGGCGACAACTTCGACAAGGCGATCGTGGACTGGCTCGCGGCCGAGTTCAAGCGCGACCAGGCGATCGACCTCACGCAGGACAAGATGGCCCTGCAGCGCCTATACGAGGCCGCGGAGAAGGCCAAGATCGAGCTGTCCACGACCCAGGCGAGCCAGATCAACCTGCCGTTCGTGACCGCCGACGCGTCCGGTCCCAAGCACCTCGACACCCGCCTCACGCGGGCCAAGCTCAACGAGCTGACGAGCGACCTGCTCAAGCGCGTCGAGGGCCCGGTGCGCCAGGCGCTCGACGACGCCAAGGAGAAGGGCGTCACCGAGGTCGAGCACGTCGTGCTCGTCGGCGGCATGACCCGCATGCCCGCCGTG